>NZ_JANPML010000289.1:0-4552 GCF_031422795.1 Sandarakinorhabdus sp. | reverse complement strand
ACCCCCACCATCCTGATCACCGGCGAAGAGGATTATCGCACCCCCATCGCCCAGACCGAGGCCTATTATCAGGCGCTGCAGGTGCGCGGCATCCCGGCGATGATGGTGCGGCTGCCGGGGGCCAATCACGGCATGGGCCGGCCTTCGCAGTGGCTGCAGTCCAATTTGGCGGTGGTCAATTGGTACAACCGCTTCCAGAAGAAGTGAGAGGCGTGGTGGTGCGGCCGGCGGCGTGAAGGAGGGAAGTAAGGAAGTGCGCGGCGGAGCCGCAATGCCCGCCCCGGACTTGATCCGGGGTCGAACGAATCAAAAAAGGCGGCCTGTTGGGGCCGCCTTTTTTCGTTCGCCGTCCGAGCTTGTCGGAGTCGGCGGATAGCTGCGCTTTCCGCGCGCCCGACGGCGCTTAGAACTTCACCCGCGCGCCAAGACGCAGTGCCCACAGCGAACCATTGAGGTTCACGCCCTGGACCGGCGCCGTCACCGTGGTGCCGGTGCGATTGGCGAACTGATACTGCGTGCACGCGGCGGTGGCGCAGGTCACGTTCACTACCGTGCCGTAACCAGGGAAGGCCACCTGGCGGATGGTGCCCCAATCCTTGTTCAGCAGGTTCAGGAAGTTTTCCACGTCGGCGCTCAGCTCGATCTTGCCGCCAAAGATGAACGGCACTTCCTGGCGGAAGGCGATGTCGAGGCGGTTGTAGCGCGGCGTCTTGCCGATGTTCTTCGGCGCGATGCCACCCTGATAGCGGTTGAGTTCCGAATTCTGCACCAGGTTCTGGAAGCCGTTGAAATCGAAACCAGTGCCATAGACCACACGCGGATCAGCCGTGGCCGAGCTGACGTTCGGCACATAGAGCAGATAACGGTTGTTGGTGCCGGTCACGCCGAACACGTTGGAACGCAGATTGCCCGACGCCTGATCAGCCATGGTGTAGCTGTAACGCTGGCCAGCCTGGCTGTTGAAGAACAGCTCGATCCGGGTGTTGTTGTCACCGAACATGTTGAAATCATAGCTGGCCATCAGGCGATAAGTATCATCGCGCTGATAGCTGGAGATGCCATAGGCAGCATTGTTGGGATCGATGCCGGCAGCCGCGTTGGTGTAGTTGGAGAAGGCGACCGAGGAGGTGCCATTGTTGGCATCACGCGAACGCTGGAAGGTGTAGCTGCCGCCGAGGCGGAAGCCGTTCGACCAACGCTTGTCAAAACGGGTGACCACGTTCCAGCTGTAGCCATCGTCAACGTTGGTCAGCAGGATATCGGTGTTGGTGGTCGTGCCCTGGCCGGGCAGCGCCTGATAGCGGATACGGCCATCGGGCAGCGTGCCCAGCGGCACCGAGCGCAGATCGGTCCAGGTCGAAGCGTCGCGAGCGCGGCTCCACACCACATCAAGGCCCAGGCGCCATTCGTCACCCAGGAAGCCAAGGTTGGCGAGATAGTCGAGCGAGCCCGACACGCGCCAGGTCGACGGGATGCGATAGTCCGGGTCGAGCGCGTTGGTTGGCGAACCGGCAGTGCCGGTGGTGCGAACCGCGTCGATCAGGGACTGCGGCACGCCGGTGCCGCCCGACACGTTGTTCAACGTGGCGGCGCCAAGCGTGTTCTGGGTGGCCGCCGAAAGACCGGTGAGACCGGAAATGGTGAACGTATCAGCTGCGCCGTTCACGCCCGGCACACGCCGCACCTGCACACGACCCAGCGTCGGGCCCGGGTTCGAATAATTGTTCGAAATCCACACGTTGGGGTTGCCGCCGCCGAAGATGCCGGCCGAACCGCGCAGCGTCATGCGATCAGACACCTTCCAGTTCAGGCCGATGCGCGGCTGGAACAGGCCACGACCATTCAGCGTGGCGTTGTTGGGGAAGCCGAAACGATCAACAAAAGCCTGGTTGAAGAAGGGCACATCCGGCGTGTCGAACAGATCATAACGCATGCCGGCGATCAGGGTGGCATCGCTGCCCAGATCGATGGTGTCCTGAATGCCGAACGACCAGCTGTTGTTCTGGAACACGGCGCGCACGGTATCAACGCCGCCACGCAGCGGCACGGCGAAATCAACTTCGTTGGCGCGGCGACCATCCAGATCAAGCAGCGAATCGAAATACCAGGCACCCGAAACGCGCTGGGCAAACAGGTTGTTGACGTCCTGAGTGCGGCGCTCGACGATGGCCTTGAGCGTGTGATTGTTCATCTTCAGCGTCGCCTGGAATTCGAAGTTCAGCTGCTGCGAGCTGAGTTCGTTGGCCTGACGACTGATGTCCGGGCCAAAGTTCAGGCGACGGGTGCCTGCCGGGCAGGTGAGCGGCGGCGTGGTCGACAGCGCTTCGAGGCAGGTCTGGAACTGGCCGAAAGCGCGATCGCTGAACGGCACCTGCAGACGGACATAATCCGCATATGACACGCGCACCTGAGTGGAGAAATTGTCGCTCCACTGGTCGTTCAGTTCAAAGATGCCGAAGTGGTTGACGGCACCCTGGTTGTAGTTGTTCGACAGCAGCGCAAAGGTCGGGTTGGTCGCGTTCAGTTCGCCCACACCGGTCTGGCCGGCGAGCACCGAACCTTCGTTGTAGATGTAGGTGAAAGCGGCGCGGTGGCCGTCGGCAATGTTGAGATCGAACTTGGCAACGACCTTGTCATCCTTTTCCAGGATGTCGGTGGCCACGCCGCCGGTATCAAAACCATAACGGTTCTGCGCGATGGTGCCGATCTGGCTGATCTGGCCATCGGTGATGCCCAGGCTGGCAGGGCTGATCGCTGCCGGCACGGTGTCGCGGGTGCGTTCGTAGGTCAGCGCGAAGAACAGGCGATCCTTGATGATCGGGCCGGTGAACTGCGCGGTATAAACCTGCGATTCAAACGCGCCGGCACGGATCACGCCGCGGGCATTGCGGCCACGCAGGCTGTCGTCGTTGTAATAAGCACCAGCCAGGAAGGTGAAGCGGTTGCTGCCCGACTTGAGCTGGGTGTTGATGGCGCCGCCCTGGAAGAAGCCCTGACGGATATCAACCGGCGCGACTTCCACCGAGAATTCGCCGATGGCATCCAGCGGCACCGGGCCGCGGGTGGAAACCAGGCCGCCGGCTTCCAGGCCAAAGGGGTCGCCAAAGGCCACGCCATCGACGGTGAAGCGGTTGAAGCGGTTGTTCTGGCCGGCGATCGAGATGGCGCCGCCGTTGGTGGGATCGATGTTCACCATCGGATCGCGGGCAGCGAGGTTGCGGATGTCGCGGTTGACGTTGGCAACGCCGGCGATGTCGCGCGCGGTCAGGATCGAGGCAGCGCCGGTGCCGATCACGATGGCGCTGCGGGTGCGGGCGGCCGAAACCGTGATGGTCTTGCCCGTGGCAGCAAGAAACACGTCGATACGCTGCGGCACACCGGCGGTCAGATTGTCCAGCGTCTCGGTGGCGGCGTCAAAGCCGGGGGCTTCCACGGTGATGCTGTAGGGTCCGCCCAGACGCAGGCCGGTGGCGTTGAATTCGCCGTTGGCGCCAGACGTTTGCGACAAGCGCGTGCCCGACGGGGTGTGGATGATGGTGACGGTGGCGCCAGCAATCGCGGCACCCTGCTCGTTCACCACAGCACCACGGATGGCCGAGGACGTTTCCTGGGCCTGCACAGCGGCCGGGATGAGAGCGGCGGGAACGGCAAGTGCGGCAAGCGCAACACCAAGACGAAGATAACGCATGGGAGGACCCCCTGGGGCTGGTTGAACTGAAATATGCAGGGCGCAGGGATCTCTCCCGACGCTCGTTAACACCTGCGGCCTCTGCCTTGGATATGTGACGTTTGTGTTACAACTCCATGGCCTGCTCATTACTCACCCGGAGAGGGGCGCAGTTGAAAGCGCGGTGTTGCAGTGCAGCAACACCGCAGCGCGGCCAGAGCGCATGGCGCAGCCAAGCGCGCGGACTCGCGCAAGGCCGGCCGGGCGGGCGGCTGGCCATCAGGCCGGCTGAACCGCTTCGACGGCGCGGCTCCGCCACGCTCCTGCTCTTCTCTTCCTTGGCGCATCCAGCGGACTCGGCGGCTTGGCCGCCGGCCCGCGCGACGTGCCTGCGTTTGGCTGCAAAGCTTGTTCTGGCGGCCGCGGCCGGCGGCAAAGCCGCCGAGTCCGCTGGATGAGAGATAGTAAGTCAGGAAGCCAAGTGCGCGGCCAAGCCGCGCCGTCGGACGACCCACGAAAACGGCGACCTGAGGGTCGCCGTTTTTGGTCGCCGGCCGGCCTTGCCGGAGTCGAAGGATAGTGCTGCGCACTATTCTTGCGCCCGACTGCGGCGTGGTGGGCGTTGAGGGTTTCGAACCCCCGACCCTCTCGGTGTAAACGAGATGCTCTACCACTGAGCTAAACGCCCGCGCTGCAACTGCTCCCGCCCCTAGCCGCACCGGCCATAACGTGCAACCTAGGCCGTGATGACAAGCTTGAACACCACGCAAATCGCCGTCTTCATCGCGCTCACCGTCGCCATGGCACTGGCTACCATCTGGCAGGTGCGGCGCATGGGCCGCAAGCAGGGCGCCCGCAGCGAAGCCAACAGCAACCGTGAATATT
>NZ_JANPML010000288.1:0-9876 GCF_031422795.1 Sandarakinorhabdus sp. | reverse complement strand
AGCGCATCAGCGCAATCGCATCGAAGCCGGGCAGCTGTTCGCCCATGGCCTGAAACGCCGGCGCGAGGCCGCCCAGCGACTGCATATCGGTTTGCGGGCGCATATGTTCATCATGGGCCAGCACGATTTCGCCGATCACGTCCCGCACCGGCACGATGGACCGCGAGAAGCGGCCTTCGCTCCACGCCTGCGCGGCGCGGCGCTGCGATTCCATGGCGTAGGCGTCCACATCATGGCGACTGAAGCCATATTTGGTGGCGATCAGATCAGCGCCGATGCCCTGCGGGGCGAAATAGGTCTTGAAGGCCACGGCCGGATCGGTGGCCCAGGCGGCGCCATCGCTGCCCATCGGCACGCGGGACATGGATTCCACGCCGCCGCCAATGGCAAACATGGCTTCGCCGGTCATCACCTTGGCGGCCGCCATATTGGTGGCTTCCAGGCCAGACGCGCAGAAGCGGTTGATCTGCACGCCGGCGGTGGTTTCGGCATAATCGGCGTTCAGCACGGCGATGCGCGCGATGTCGCTGCCCTGTTCACCCACCGGGGAAACGCAGCCCAGCACCACATCGTCCACATCGGCGGTGTTGATGCCGGTGCGGTCGCGCACGGCGGCAAGCACCTGCGTCGCCAGCTGGATCGGGGTGATCTCGTGCAGCTTGCCGTCTTTGCGGCCCTTGCCGCGCGGGGTGCGAACGGCGTCGTAGATATAGGCTTCGGTCATGGTCGGTCCTCTCAGAACATCTCGGCCGGCAGCGCCATCACGGTATCGGCGCCGGCTTCCAATTGGGCTTTCAGGCTCACGGTTTCCGGCAGCACGCGGGCGGCGAAAAAGCGCGCGGTGGTGAGTTTGGCGTTGTGGAAATCGGGATCGGCGGTGCCGGCATCAAGCGCGGCCTGCGACGCCATCGCCATCTTCAGCCACATATGGCCCAGCGCAACGTGGCCCATCATCCGCATGAAGGCGGTCGCCCCTGCGCCGGCATTATCGGGATTAGCCATGCCGTTCTGCAGCAGCCACATCACACCGGCCTGCACGTCACTCAGCGCGCGGGCCAGCGGCCCAGCGATGAAGGCCAGCCGCTCGTCCGTTGCCGCCGCGATGTCGCCAGCCACCAGCCCCAGCCACGCCTGCGTGCCGCGGCCGCCCTTCGAACCCAGCTTGCGGCCGACCAGATCGAGCGCCTGGATGCCGTTGGTGCCTTCGTAAATCATCGCAATCCGCGCATCGCGCACGAACTGATCCATGCCCCATTCAGCGATATAACCGTGGCCGCCCAGCACCTGCTGGCAGTTGGTGGCGACTTCGTAACCGCGATCGGTGCCATAGCCCTTGATCACCGGGGTGAGCAGGCTGATCAGATCGTCGGCCATCTCGCGCTCGGCGGCATCGGGTGCCTTGCGCGCCAGATCAACGCGGATGGCGCCCCACAGCACCAGCGCCCGCATACCCTCGGTATAGCTGCGCGCATCCATCAACATGCGGCGCACATCGGGGTGGACGATGATCGGATCAGCATTGCCGCCGGGGTTCTTCGCCCCCGTCAGGCTGCGGCCCTGCAGGCGGCCCTTGGCGTATTCCACAGCGTTCTGATAGGCGGCATCGGCCTGCGCCAGGCCCTGGATGCCCACCCCCAGCCGCGCGGCGTTCATCATGATGAACATCGCGGCGAGGCCCTTGTTCTCCTCGCCCAGCATGTATCCGGTCGCGCCATCATAGTTCATCACGCAGGTGGCGTTGGCATGGATGCCCATCTTGTGTTCGATGGAACCGCAAGTGACGGCGTTGCGCGCGCCCAGCGAACCATCGTCATTCACGATGAATTTGGGCACGATGAACAGGCTGATGCCCTTCACGCTGTCTGGCGCGCCCGGCGTCTTGGCCAGCACGAGGTGGATGATGTTTTCGGACAGGTCATGCTCACCGGCCGAAATGAAGATCTTGGTGCCGGTGATCGCGTAATTGCCATCGGCATTGGGTTCAGCGCGGGTGCGGATCAGGCCCAGATCGGTGCCGCAATGCGGTTCGGTCAGGTTCATCGTGCCGGTCCAGCGGCCCTGCACCATGTTGGGCAGCCACTTGGCCTGTTGTTCAGGCGAGCCGACCACTTCGATCGATGCCTGCGCGCCTTCGGACAGGCCGGGATACATGCCGAACGCCATGTTGGACGCCGCGATGAATTCCTGCAGCACCGCGCCGATGGTATAGGGCAGGCCCTGGCCGCCGTGATGTTCATCGGCAATCAACCCGCCCCAGCCGCCATCGCAAAACTGCTTGTAGGCATCGCGGAAGCCATCCGGCGCCGTCACGCTGCCATCGGGATGCCTCGTGCAGCCCTGGCGGTCACCCGGCAGATTGAGCGGCGCCAGCACTTCGCCGCAGAATTTGCCGCCTTCATTCAGCACGGCTTCGACCAGATCGGGCGAGATGCTTTCAAAGCCCGGCACATTGCCATGGTGGTAGAGGCCGGCGACGGCATCCAGCACAAACAGCGTGTCTTTCACCGGGGCGCGATAGCTGGGCATGGGTCAGGCTTTCAGTGACTGTTCGACGATGTCGCAAAATTGTTGCAACTCGGAGATGGTGGCGTCGATATCGGCGCGCTGTTCTTCCAGCAGGGCGACGCGAGCGCGGCACTTGGCCAGCGTCACGCGCTTTTGCGTCAGCCGGTGATCGCCAACATCATAAAGATCGATCATCTCGCGAATTTCGGCGAGCGAAAAGCCAACATTCTTGGCCCGCAGGATCCACGCCAGCCGGGCACGATCGCGCCGGCTGTAGATGCGGTTCTGCCCCTGCCGCTCCGGCGTGATCAGGCCCTGATCTTCATAAAACCGGATGGCGCGCGGCGTGATGTTGAAGGCCAGCGCCAGTTCGGTGATGGAAAAATGCTGGGCATCTCCGACGGCGGGCGGCGCCGGTGCCGTGGCAAACGCATGCAGCAGGGCTGCTGCCGACTCATCAGTGCGGGGCGCCTCAGCCGGATTGCTCATGGGAAGAGGGGTAGTTTACGTTTACGTTAAGGTCAAGTTGTGAGCCGCGTGGAGACGGCTTCACCTGCCTTGCCATACTGCCCGTTCGCCCGTCCCAACCGCTCGATATGGCTATGTTTGGCGTGCTGGCCGCTGCGCCCATTGCTGCGCGGTCTGGCCATAGACCTGCACTGTCTTGCCGCTGCCATCGGCTTCCGATCGCAGCCACTTGCCGCCAAGCCGCTGTGCCACCGCGATGGAAGCGACGTTTCCCGCATCGATGCAGTGGCAGATTTCCGGCCATTGCAAATTCTCAACGGTCCATTTTATGGCGCCCTCGGCCGCTTCGGTCGCAAACCCGCGCCCCCAATAGGCCGGCAAAATGGCCCAGCCGATTTCAGCGGTCGCCCCTTCAGGTTTCCATGGTCCAACACGCCCGACCCATATGTTGGATTGCTTTTCGAAAACGCTGAACAGCCCGCAGCCACGCAGCGCCCACATGCCAGCGACCGTCGCAAACATGTCCCACGCCGCCGCACGGTTCTTGGGTCCGCCGAAAAACCGGGTCGCGTCGTCATCGGCGTCGAACGTCGCCCAAGCCGCAAAATCGGCCTCGATCGGCGGCCGCATGACCAAACGGGAGGTTTCGATGATCATCATGGCAGCACGCTATGGCCATTGTTCAGGGTGCTGCAACCAACTTTGCAGATTGGCCGCCCAAATCGCCGGAAAATTCCCATCTGCCAGAAAGGCAAGGCCGCAATGATATGCAATTTGTCGACACGGCGTTGCTGATCAACTCCAATCGATCAGCATGCGTTATTTGTCGTTCATGCCGTGCCTTGGGCCTCGCTGGATCCGACGTCTCACCAACAGCCCATGCGTCGGATCATCTTGAAAGATGTTTGTTTAGGCCCCGCATTGGGTCGAGAACCGACTAGGCAAACGCGGCGATGGCGCGGTTGGTGTGGCGGAAGACGCCGGGTTTGCTGTGCTTGGTCAGTGCCACGATGGCGTGTGCCACTGTCTCTGCCGGCAGACTGCCGAGGTCGCGCGGAACGGCAAGGTCCATCACGGGCGCGGCCCATTGCAGGAAGCGTTCGACCGGCCGCCGTTCGGCGCGCCGATAGCCACTGGGGCCAATGAGGAGACCGGGCTGCAGGATGTCAAGCCGGGCAAAGCCCATGGCGGCCAGCGCCACCTCAACTTCGCCCTTCGTGCGCGGGTAGAGCAGGCTGGAATTCGGGTTGGCGCCGACGCTGCTGACCAGGATGAAGTGCGTCACGCCGGCCTTTTGCGCGGCGCGGGCGAACGCCAGCACGGCATCACGGTCCACGGCGCGGAAGGCGGCATCGCTGCCGGCCTTGGCCCGCGTCGTGCCGAGCGCGCAGACGGCGATTTGCGCTTCGGGCAGCGGCGGCAGATCATCGAAATCGGCGACCACGCCCGCGCGGCCGAGGGGGCGGCGAGTGATGGGAATGATTTCCAGTTCATTCGTCGCCCCGGGCTTGACCCGGGGCCCCGCTTCTTCTGCGGCGGAAGGAAAGCGGGGCCCCGCATCAAGTGCGGGGCGACGAGCGCTTTTTAGGACGAGCCCGCCGACCAGCCCGGACGCGCCAGCCAGCAATATCCTCAAGGACGAACCCAGAGCTGCTGCACACCGTTGAACGCGGCGGAAATGTTGCGCTCGATGGGATCGCCGGTGAGCGCCAGATCGGGCAGCCGCGCGAACAGGCGGGTGAGTGCGATGCTGGCTTCGGCGCGCGCCAGCGGTGCGCCGAGGCAGAAATGCACGCCGCCACCAAAGGCGAAATGCGTCTTGTCGGCCCGGTCGATGTCAAAGCGAAGCGGATCGGCGTGCAGGGCCGGATCCTGGCCGGCGGCCATCAGATAGGTGGTTACCGCTTCGCCGGCACGCACCGGGCAGCCGCCGATCTCGCGCGGTTCCAGTGGAATGCGCAAGGATTGGACCACTGGCGGATCGAGCCGCAGCGTTTCCTCGATGGCGTCGGCCAGGCGGGCCGGATCGGCCTGCACCTTGGCCCGTTGCTCAGGATTGCGCAGCAGCGCGAGCACGCAATTGCCGATCAGGTCGGTCGTCGTCAGATTGCCGGCCAGCAGCAGCAGGTTGCACATGGTGACGATTTCCTGGGTCGTCAGCCGGTCGCCATTGTCATTGACCGCGACCATGGCGCTGATCAGATCACCCGTGGGGTTGGCCCGGCGATCGGCAACAGCGCGTTCGAAATAGGCGGAAAGTTCATCGGCATTCTGTTTCAAGCCGGCCAGCAGTTCCGGCGTGCGGATCGGCGAAAATACGTTGGCCAGCCCCTTCGACCAGCGCCGGAAATCCGGCCGGTCGGCCGCGCCGACACCCAGCATTTCAGCAATCACGATGATCGGCAGCGGCGAGGCGAAATCCTCGATCAGATCGAACCGCGCCTGGCCTTCGACGGCGTCGAGCAGTTCATCGGCAACTTCGGCGACGCGCGGCTTGACCGCTTCGATGGCGCGGGCGGTGAAGGCGTGGGTGACCAGCCGGCGCAGGCGGCCATGTTCGGGATCATCGAGCACCAGCATGGAACGCGGCGCTTCGCGGTCCTGCAGGGTCGCCAGCCGCTGCACGATGGTATCGGGCGCCGCATTGGTCTGATCGACCGACAAGGTGCGGTCCTTCAATACAGCCGCCACATCGGCGGCGCGGGTGAGCAGCACGCGGCCCAGAACCTTGTCATCATGCACCGGATCGGCGGCGCGCAGCGCGTCAAAGCGCTCGTGCGGGCGATTGCGGAACACTTCATCGAAGATGGTGACTTCCAGGCCGGTGGGAATGCTCATTCGCCGTCTCCGATCATCACCAACCGGCCCCCATCGAGCCGGCGATAGAAGCAATTGCGCCGGCCGGTGTGGCAGGCTGGGCCCGCCGGTTCGACCAGCAGCAGCAGGCAATCCTGATCGCAGTCGACTCTGATTTCGACGATTCGCTGGATCGCGCCGCTTGTGGCACCCTTATGCCATAATTCGCGGCGAGATCGGCTCCAATAATGCGCTTCGTCGGTCGCGATTGTCGCAGCAAGCGCATCGGCATTCATGTGCGCCACCATCAGCACCGCGCCGCTGGCCACATCCACGGCCACGGCGGTGAGCAGGCCATCGGCACCCCATTTGGGCTGAAACTCCAACGTCTCGTCGACCGATTGGCTCATGTGACACTTTCATAACAACAAAGCCGCATGTGGGGGCAGACAAAGCCCCGACCCTTCCCTATATGCCCACCATCTGCCGGATGACAAAGGCCCGCCGTCCATGGACCAAATTCTGACAACTGATCCGTGGGAGGATGATCACCTCCACGAAGAGTGTGGCGTGTTCGGCGTTTACGGTGCCGAAGGCGCCGCTGCCGTGGTCGCGCTGGGCCTGCACGCGTTGCAGCATCGCGGCCAGGAAGCCGCCGGCATCACCACCTTTGATGGCAAGGAATTCCACACCCACCGCGCCATGGGGCATGTGGCGGGCAATTTCGACAATGATTCCATAATCAACAAGCTGAAGGGCGAGATCGCCATCGGCCACAACCGTTATTCCACCACCGGCGAAACCGCGCTGCGCAACGTGCAGCCGCTGTTTGCCGAACTGGCCTCGGGCGGCTTTTCGGTGGCGCACAACGGCAATATTTCCAACGCCACCACCCTGCGCCGCGAACTGGTGCGGCGCGGTTCGATCTTCCAATCGACCAGCGATACCGAGGTGATCATACACCTGGTTGCCACCAGCAGCTATCGCACCCTGCTCGATCGCTTCATCGACGCGTTGAAGCGGGTGGAAGGCGCCTACAGCCTGATCTGCCTTACCGCCGAAGGCATGCTGGCCTGCCGCGATCCGCTCGGCATCCGGCCACTGGTACTGGGCCGCATGGGCGATTCCTATGTGCTGGCTTCGGAAACCGTCGGGCTCGACATCGTGGGGGCGACGTTCCTGCGTTCCGTGGAACCCGGCGAGCTGATCATCATCACCGGGCGCGGCCTGCGCTCGATCCGGCCGTTTGCGCCGGTGCGTGCGCGTCCGTGCATTTTTGAACATGTCTATTTCAGCCGCCCCGATTCGATGATGGACGGCAGCAGCGTGTATGAGGTGCGCAAGCGCATCGGCGCCGAACTGGCCCGCGAAAACCCGGTGGACGCCGACATGGTGGTGCCGGTGCCCGATAGCGGCGTGCCCGGCGCCATCGGTTATGCCCAGGAAAGCGGCATCCCGTTCGAACTCGGCATCATCCGCAGCCACTATATCGGCCGGACGTTCATTCAGCCGGGCGACCAGATCCGCAATCTGGGCGTCAAGCTGAAGCACAATGCCAACCGCGCGCTGATCGCCGGCAAGCGCATCGTGCTGATCGACGATTCGATCGTGCGCGGCACCACCAGCGTGAAGATCGTGCAGATGCTGCGCGAGGCCGGCGCCGAAGAAGTGCACATGCGCATCGCCAGCCCGCCCACGCGGCACAGCTGCTTCTATGGCGTCGACACACCGGAACGATCGAAGCTGCTGGCCGCACAAATGGATGTCGAACGGATGCGCGATTACATCAAGGTCGACAGCCTGTCGTTCCTCTCCATCGACGGCCTCTATCGCGCTGTCGGAGAGCCGACCCGTGATGAACATGCGCCGCAATATTGCGATGCGTGCTTCACCGGCGATTATCCCACCCGCCTGACCGATCAGGAAGAAGTGGAAGTGCCGGACCAGCTCAGCCTGCTGGCCGAACGGGTGATTTGACCTGCCTGCCCCTGCCGCCTAAGGCCGCCGCATGACCGATATTACCGCCAAGAAACTCGCCCTGGTGACGGGCGCCAGCCGCGGCATTGGCGCGGCCACTGCCGAAATGCTGGCCCGCGAAGGCTGGCATGTGATCATCACCGGCCGCACCGAAGCCGGCCTGGCCGAAGTGGACGATCGCATCCACAAGGCCGGCGGCACCGCCACCATCGCGCCATTCGATCTGGCCGATGGTGACGCCATCGACCGGTTGGGCAGCGCCATTGGCGGGCGTTGGGGGCGGCTGGATGCGCTGATCCTGAATGCAGCGCAGCTGGGCACGTTGGCCCCGGTGCCGCATCTTGATCTGAAGGAATGGGATAAGCTGATCGCGCTCAATCTCACCGCCAACATGCGGTTGATCCGGGCGCTTGATCCGTGGCTGCGCCAGTCGGCGGCTGGCCATGTGGTGGCCGTCACCTCGTCGGTGGCCAGCACGCCGCGGGCCTATTGGGGCGGCTATGCCGCGACCAAGGCGGCGCTGGAGAATCTGGTCAGCACCTATGGCGAAGAGGTGAAGAACGTCTCCCCCATCCGCGTCCATATCGTTGATCCCGGCGCCACCCGCACGGTGATGCGCGCCCGCGCCTATCCGGGCGAAGACCCGGCGCGGCTGAAACCACCGGAAGACGCAGCGCGGCTGATTCTGGACCGGCTGGGCTGATCCCCCTCTCCCCTTGCGGGAGAGGGTCGACTCGGTGCAGCCGAGCGGGGTGAGGGGTTACGCCCCGCGACCGGTCCTGCGGAATTTTTCCAGCTTCTTCAGCAGCATGTCGCGCTTGAGCTTGCTCAGGTGATCAATGAACAGCACGCCGTTCAGATGGTCCATCTCGTGCTGCAGGCAGGTGGCGAGCAGGCCGTCCAGCTTTTCGTCGTGGGCCTTGCCCTGCGCGTCGAGCCATTTGACCTGGATTTCGGCCGGGCGCTGCACATCGGCATACATCTCCGGCACCGACAGGCAGCCTTCCTGATAAACCGACAATTCGTCAGACGCCCACACGATCTCCGGGTTGATGAACACGCGCGGTTCCTTCACGCGCACGATGTCATCCGGATCGGCGTCTTCGGGCGTATCATCTGCTTCGCGCTGCAAATCGATGACGAGAATACGTTCCGCCACGCCCACCTGGATGGCGGCAAGGCCGATGCCGGGCGCATCGTACATGGTTTCCAACATGTCGGCGATCAGCGTGCGGTGCGTGTCGGTGACGGTTTCGACGGGCGTGCTGATCTGCTTCAGCCGTGCGTCGGGTGTTTCGATGATGGGAAGAATGGCCATGGCCGGCAGGTATGGTGGGCAGCGGCCAGCGTCAAGTGCCAGACTTTGGGGCTGCCGGCACCGCACGAGTATGAGCTTTCCAGCCGCCGCCAGCGCGGGCAAGGTGGGCGGCATCACGAACAACCGGGGAGAAACGACATGAACCGACTGGCAGGCAAGGTGGCACTGATCACCGGCGCAGCGCAGGGCCTGGGCGAGGCCATGGCCCGCCGCATGGTCGAAGAAGGCGCCCGCGTGGTGCTGACCGACATCAACGAAGCCGGCGTGAAAGCCGTGGCGGCCAGCATCGGTGATGCCGCTGTTGCCTGCCGCCACGATGTCACCAGCCCCGATGACTGGGCGGCAGCCGTGGCCTTTGCAGAAAGTTCGTTCGGCGGCTTCCATGTGCTGGTCAACAATGCCGGCATCGCGGCGGGCTCCACCGTGGAGGCCACCGATTTCGACACCTGGAAACGCGTGCACAGCATTGATCTGGACAGCGTGTTCCTGGGCTGCAAGCTGAGCCTGCCAACCATGGCGCGCACCGTGCGCGACACCAATGTGCGCGGCAGCATCATCAATCTTTCCAGCATCGCCGGCGTGATCGCCGCCCACAACAGCGCCGCCTACAACAGCGCCAAGGCCGCCGTGCGCCACCTCACCAAAAGCGTGGCGCTGCACTGCGCCAAGCAGCAGTATCGCATCACCTGCAACAGCATCCACCCGGTGTTCATCGACACGCCGATCCTGGATGGCATCACCAGCCGCATGGGCCGCGAAGAGGGCCTGGCCAAGCTGGGCCGCCAGATTCCGCTGGGCGCCGTGGGTGAACC
>NZ_JANPML010000287.1:0-16216 GCF_031422795.1 Sandarakinorhabdus sp. | reverse complement strand
GCAGCCCCGCCCGTAACAGTGCCCGCAAGGCCGCATCCACCCCGCCGCAATCCAACTGGCCGCGGCCTGATGAACCGGAACGGTTCGTCGCTTCACGTGATCAGCTGCTGGAAATGTATCGCCAGATGGTGCTGATCCGCCGCTTTGAAGAACGCGCCGGCCAGTTGTATGGCATGGGCCAGATTGGCGGTTTCTGCCACCTCTACATCGGCCAGGAAGCCGTGGTGGTGGGCCTGCAGGCAGAACTGATCAAGGGCGATTCCATCATCACCGGCTATCGTGATCATGGCCACATGCTGGCCTGCGGCATCAGTTCCAAGGCGGTGATGGCGGAATTGACCGGTCGGGCGGCCGGGATCAGCGGCGGCAAGGGCGGTTCGATGCACATGTTCAGCGTTGAACATGGGTTCTTTGGCGGCCACGGTATCGTGGCGGCGCAGGTACCGTTGGGCGCTGGCCTGGGATTTGCCCACAAATACAAGGGCGATGGCCATATCGCCGTGACCTATTTCGGCGACGGCGCCGCCAACCAGGGCCAGGTCTATGAAAGCTTCAACATGGCCGAGCTGTGGAAACTGCCGGTGATCTTTGTCATCGAAAACAACCAATATGCCATGGGCACTTCGGTCAACCGCGCCAGTTCGGAAGACCAATTGTATCGGCGCGGCGAAAGCTTCCGGGTGCCGGGCCTGCAGGTTGATGGCATGGACGTGCTGGCCGTGCGCGGCGCTGCCAAACAGGCGGTGGAATGGGTGCGCGGCGGCAACGGGCCGTTGCTGCTGGAAATGAAGACCTATCGCTATCGCGGCCACTCGATGAGCGATCCAGCCAAATATCGCAGCCGCGACGAAGTGCAGGCGATGCGCGAAAAGAGCGACCCGATCGAAGGCTTGAAGAAGCTGATCCTTGAGGCGGGCCATTCCGATGAAGCCGCGTTGAAGGCCATCGATCGTGACGTGCGCGACGAGGTGGCCGAAGCGGCAGACTTCGCCCTTGAAGCGCCCGAGCCTGCCTTGTCCGAACTCCACACCGACGTGCTGCTGGGAACTTATTGATGCCGCAGATTCTCCTCCCCGCCATGTCGCCCACCATGGAAGAGGGCACACTAGCCAAATGGCTGGTGGCCGCCGGCGACGTGGTCAAACCCGGCGACGTGATCGCTGAAATCGAAACCGACAAGGCGACGATGGAGCTGGAAGCCGATGATGGCGGTACGGTGACGGCGCTGCTGGTGGCGGCAGGCTCTGAAGGCGTGAAGGTGGGGACACCGATCATCATCATTGCCGGCGAAGATGAAGCTGCCGCGCCGGTGGCGGCGCCAGCGCCAGCGCCTGTGGCAGCGCGCGTGGTGGCCGCGCCGGCTCCGGAGGCGCCCATTGCGCCTGCTGCAGCGCCGGTCACCGCCGCCGTCATCTCACCCGAAGCCGCCACTGGCCCCACCCGTCGCCAGACCGTGCGCGAAGCCCTGCGCGATGCCATGCCGAGGAAATGCGCACCGACGATACCGTGTTCGTGATGGGCGAGGAAGTTGCCGAATATCAGGGCGCTTACAAGGTGACGCAGGGCCTGCTGGAGGAATTTGGCGGCAAACGGGTGATCGACACGCCGATCACCGAATATGGTTTTGCCGGCCTGGGTGCTGGCGCTGCGATGGGCGGCCTGAAGCCCATCGTTGAGTTCATGACCTTCAATTTCGCCATGCAGGCCATTGATCACATCATCAATTCGGCCGCGAAAACGCTGTATATGTCGGGCGGCCAGATGCGTTGCCCCATCGTGTTCCGCGGCCCCAATGGCGCCGCCAGCCGCGTTGGCGCGCAGCACAGCCAGAATTACGGGCCCTGGTATGCCAGCGTGCCCGGCCTGATCGTGCTGGCGCCCTATAGCGCCGAAGATGCCAAGGGCCTGCTGAAGGCTGCGATCCGTAGCCCCGATCCGGTGGTGTTCCTTGAAAACGAGCTGCTTTATGGCCAGAGCTTTGATGTGCCGGAAGGCGATCATGTCGTTCCCATCGGCAAGGCCCGCATCGTGCGCGCCGGCAAGGATGTGACACTGGTCAGCTACTCCATCGGTGTGGGGGTGGCCTTGCAAGCCGCCGAAACCTTGGCCGGCATGGGCATTGATGCCGAAATCATCGATCTGCGCACGCTGCGCCCGCTCGACACGGCGACAGTGCTGGCCAGCCTGAAGAAGACCAACCGCATGGTGGTGGTTGAAGAAGGCTGGCCAACCTGTTCGATCGCATCGGAAATCATGGCGGTGGTGATGGAAAAGGGCTTCGACGATCTTGATGCCCCGGTGCTGCGTGTGACCAACGTGGATGTGCCGCTGCCCTATGCTGCAAACTTGGAAAAGGCGGCCTTGCTGAAGGCGGAGGATGTCGTCACCGCTGTCCGTGCCGTGTGTTACCGGTAAACAGCATGCAAACCCGCGTCGCCGTGATGATCGATGGCAGTTATTTCAACCGCGTATCGACCTTTTACAAGTTCGAACATGAAGCTGGCCGGCGGCTTTCCTTGTCCGGATTGATGGACTTCATCCGCATTGCGGCGGCCGACATGGAAGAAGTGCCGCGCGCCCGCACGCGGGTGGTGGAAGCGCATTATTTCCGCGGCCGTTACACGCTGCGCGATCTGGAAGACCGGGCGCGCAATGCCAGTTTCGTCGAGGAATCGCTGCGCAACGACCGGGTCTTCGATCAGATCCTCGCGGCCAGCAACATCACGCCGCATTTTACCCGCATCGACACCAACAGCGAACCGCCCAAGGAACAAGGCATCGATGTGTGGCTGGCGCTGGAAGCCTTTGATCTGGCCGTGTCCGACCGTTGCGACGTGGTGGCGCTGGTGGCTGGCGATGGCGATTTCGTGCCATTGGTGAAGAAGATCAACGCCATCGGCAAACGTGCGCTGGTGGTGGCGTGGAGCATGAAATCCGAAGCCGGCACGCAGGTGCGTTATTCGGGGCCCTTGGCCGGTGCCGCAGCCTATTTTCTCGACATGGCCGACCTGATCGACAACCCGGACGACGACGAACAGCGCGCCCTGGTCGATCAGCTTTTTGTGGACAATTAACCATGGCAATCGACGTCACAATGCCCGCCCTTTCGCCCACCATGGAGGTGGGCACGCTTGCCAAATGGCATGTGAAACTTGGGCAGACCGTGAAATCCGGCGACATCATCGCCGAGATTGAAACTGACAAGGCCACCATGGAAGTGGAGGCTGTGGACGAAGGCACGGTGATCGAACTGGCGGTGCCTGAAGGCCTGGAAAATGTGCCGGTGGGCACGGTGATCCTGCGTCTTGCGGGTGAGGGCGACGATGCTGCGCCAGCGCCGCCCAAGGCCGCCCCTGCTGCGCCCGCTCCCGCACCTGCGCCGGCCGTGGCGGCTGCGCCTGTTGCTGCGCCGGTTCCGGCACCTGCCGTTCTGGCTCCAGCCGGTGACCGCGTGATCGCCAGCCCGCTGGCCCGCCGCATCGCCGAAATGACGGGCGTGGATCTGGCCAGCATTGCCGGCAGCGGCCCGCGCGGACGCATCGTGCGCGCCGATGTGGAAGCAGCCAGCGGCAAACCCGTCGTTGCCGCTGCCCCGGCACCCGTCGCGGCGGCACCGGCTCCGGTGGCGGCCCCCGTTGCGGCTGCGCCCGTTACCAGCGACATCCCGCACAGCGTGGAAAAGCTTGGCAATGTCCGCAAGGTCATCGCCCGCCGCCTGACCGAGGCCAAACAGTCGATCCCGCACATCTATCTGACGCTCGATGTCGAACTCGATGCGCTGCTCAAACTGCGCGGTGAGCTCAACAAGGCGCTGGAAGCGCGCGGCATCAAGGTGAGTGTCAACGATCTCGTCATCAAGGCGCTGGCGCTGGGCCTGCGGCAGGTGCCCAAATGCAACGTGTCGTTCGCCGGCGATAACCTGTTGGTCTATGATCGCGCCGATATCTCTGTGGCGGTCGCCGCCCCGTCGGGCCTGATCACGCCGATCATCGTGGGCGCCGATGGCAAGGCGGTCAGCCAGATCGCCAGCGAAATGAAGGCGCTGGCCGAAAAGGCCCGGGCCGGCAAGTTGCAACCGCACGAATATCAGGGCGGCACCGCCAGCCTGTCCAACCTCGGCATGTTCGGCATCAAGCAGTTCGAAGCCGTGATCAACCCGCCGCAGGCGATGATCCTGGCGGTGGGCACCGGCGAGAAGCGGCCGGTGGTGAAGGGCGACGCGCTTGCCATCGCCACGGTGATGACCATCACCGGCAGCTTCGACCATCGCGCCATCGACGGCGCCGATGGTGCGGCCCTGATGAGCGCGGTGAAGGCGCTGATCGAGAACCCGCTGGGGTTGGTGGCATGACCACAACGCACGATCTCGTCATTCTCGGCTCCGGGCCCGGCGGTTATGTCGCGGCAATCCGCGCTAGCCAGTTGGGCCTGAAGGTCGCCATCGTCGAGCGCGAGCGCCTGGGCGGCATCTGCCTGAACTGGGGCTGCATCCCGACCAAGGCGCTGCTGCGGACCAGCGAGATTTATCATTATATCACCCACGCCGATGCCTATGGGCTGAGCGTGGAGAAGCCGTCGTTTGACCTGAATAAGGTGACGGACCGCAGCCGCAAGGTCGCAGCGCAGTTGAACAGCGGCGTCAAAGGCTTGATGAAGAAGAACAAGATCGAGGTGGTCGAAGGGCAGGGGCGGTTGACCGGGGCGACCACGGTGACGGTCACCACGGCCAATGGCGATCGGGTGCTTACGGCCAAGAACGTTATTGTCGCCACCGGTGCTCGCGCCCGTGATCTGCCGGGCGTGGAGGCTGATGGCAACCGCGTGTGGACCTATCGCCACGCCATGGTGCCGCCCGCTATGCCGACCAAGCTGCTGGTGATCGGTTCGGGTGCCATCGGCATCGAGTTCGCCAGTTTCTACAGTGACATGGGTGCCAAGGTGACCGTGGTCGAGATGCTGGATCGCATATTGCCGGTGGAGGATGAGGACGTCTCCGCCTTCGCGCAAAAGGCGCTGACCAAGCAGGGCATGACCATCATCACCGGTGCCAAGGTTTCAGACGTGACGCCGGGGCCGGACGGGGTGAAGGCGACCATCACCACCGCTGACGGCAAGGCGGCCACCGACAGCTACAGCCACGTTATCGTTGCCATCGGCATCGTGCCCAACACCGAGAATATCGGCCTGGAAGCGCTGGGCGTCGCCACCAATCGCGGCCATATCGTGACGGACGGCATGTGCCAGACCAACGTGCCCGGCCTCTATGCCATCGGTGATGTGACCGGCCCGCCGTGGCTGGCGCACAAGGCCAGCCATGAAGGCATCATCGCTGTCGAACATATCACCGGCGGCCATCCGCATGCGATGGACGTGGCCCGCATTCCGGGCTGCACCTATGCCCGCCCGCAGGTGGCCAGCATCGGCCTGACCGAAGCCAAGGCCAAGGCCGCGGGCCACACGGTGAAGGTCGGTAAATTCCCCTTTATCGGCAACGGCAAGGCCATCGCGCTGGGCGAAGCGGAAGGCTTTGTGAAGACAGTGTTTGATGCCACCACCGGGCAATTGTTGGGCGCGCATATGGTGGGCGCCGAAGTCACCGAGCTGATCCAGGGTTATGCCATCGCCATGGGGCTGGAGACGACCGAAGTCGAGTTGATGCACACCATCTTCCCGCACCCGACGCTGAGTGAAATGATGCACGAAAGCGTGCTCGACGCTTATGGCCGCGCGCTGCACTATTGATGGCGCTGGTGGCGGCCTTGATCATGGCCGCTGCCGGCACTGCCAGTTTGATGCCGCCGGGGTGGAGCGTGCTGTGCCCGCCCAAAAACCGGCCCGACGAGATCGTGGTGTGTGCTGACCGCGAGCCGAGATCGTCACCGTATCGCGCACCGCTGCCCGTGCTGCGGGCATTTGGCGGGCGCGGCACCGCCAGCGTATCGGCCGAGCGAAATCGCCTGCTGGGGCCAGATACGGGCACGATTGGCACCTGTTCAACCTGGGGCGCTGGCGGCGCGTTTGGCTGCAATTTTCAGCAGTTCAAGAACAATGTGAACCAGGCCGCCGGGCAGGGTGATCCGCGCGGGCGGGTCTATGCCGCGCCCCGATAGTTAAGCCCCCTGGCTCGACTGCGTCAGCCTGCCGCAGACCAACATGACAGAAAGTCAATCTTTGCGCTTGCAAAGAAGACGAATTTAATCTTATATCATACGCAACGGTCAGGCCAATGTGACAACTGCCCTTGTCACGGTCTGGCTGCGGCGGGCGTATCCAGCACTTCCCCTGTTTGTGTTGGATACGCCCGGTTCGCGTTCTGCTGCCGGTATCAGGCTGATTTCAGCTGGCTCACAGCTTCGTCTTCCCACTCCACCTGTACCGTTTCAAACTTGCCGGTATCGTGGTTGAGCACGCGCAGCACGCCTTCGGCGATATCGAACAATGCGCCTTGCAGATGCAATGTGCCGGCGGCTTCGGCTTCGGCAACAAAGGGGAAGGTGCGCAGATTATCGATTGAAAGCCGGATGGCGGCCAGTTCCAGCGCGCTGCAGGCATCGATATCGGGTGACAACTGGGCAGCGGCACGGATCGTGTCCCGCGCAGGCGCAATCAGGCTCATCCAGCGGCCGATGAAGCCACCTTCGCCCATCGGCGCATCGTCGAACGTGCCTTCCAGGCTGGCCTTGATGCCGCCGCAGCGGGCGTGGCCCAGCACAACAATATAATGCACCTTCAACTGGGTGACGGCATATTCGATCGCTGCGGATGTGGAATGCTGGTGATTGTCGCGGTCGCACGGTGGCACCAAATTGGCGACGTTGCGCACCACAAACATCTGGCCCGGTTCAGTATCGAACACGCGGGTGGGATCCACCCGGCTATCGGAACAGCTGATCACCAGCAGGCCGGGGGCCTGGCCCTTGTCGGCCAGAGCGTCGTAACGGCGGCGCTGTTCCTGATAGGCCCCAGTACGAAACCGGCGATATCCATCCAGCAGGGCCTTGAATTCGGGCATGTCACTCTCCGCAATGCAGCGTTCATCTTGGTTGGACTATCACAGCAACCGGGCAGGCTGCCAATGGCTTTCGAATTGGCCGCCGGCCAGTGTGTTGCGTGAAGGGAGTGCCGGCAGATGAATTTTGCTGCCCGTTATCGTGAGGAAGCGCCCGTGCGCGTGGCGCTGGCTGGCCTTGGCCTGTTGGCGCTGGCGGTGTTCTTCACCTTTTATCTCCAGCAGAAAGCGCCTGGCATTGGCGGCGTGCTGGTGTGGATCCTGGCCTTTTTGGCGCTGATCGCCTTGAGCATTGCGCTGCTGCTGTTGCGCGACAGTCGGCCAGCGGTGCGGCTTGGCTCCGATGGCATCAGGGATCGGCGCTGGTCGGCCAAACCGATCAGTTGGACGAACATTGCCGAATTTGATCCGGTGCGCTGCTATGGCCTGTCGGCGGTGCAACTGCGCCTGCGCGAACCCGCGCTTGATCCACCCAAAACGCTGCTGGCCAAATTCCTGCGCAGCTATGGCTTCGTTGCGGGCGATGCCGTGTTGATGCTGGTTCCTGGGCTTGATTGCACCGCCGATGCGCTGTGCGAGAAGATCATGGCCATCGGCACAGCTGCCATCGAGGCTGCCGAAGAGGCTGAGATATGGGCCAAGGGCAGCCCCTATGCCGCACCACCGAATGGCTGATATGCGCAACTGACCGGTTGTTCACGCCGGGCCTGACGGCTATCAAGCTGGCATGAGCGAACCCGTCCTTGATCTTCCCCTCACGCCATCCGGCCTGCCGCGTAAGCCGGACTGGATCCGGGTGAAGGCGCCGACCAGCAAAGCCTATAACGAAACGCGGGCGCTGATGCGGTCGTTGAAGCTCAACACGGTGTGCGAGGAAGCGGCCTGCCCGAACATCGGCGAGTGCTGGAGCCAGAAACACGCCACCGTGATGATCCTGGGTGATACCTGCACCCGCGCCTGCGCCTTCTGCAACGTGAAGACCGGGATGCCGAACAAGGTCGATGCCAGCGAGCCCGGCCATGTCGCCGAAGCCGCCGCGAAACTGGGTCTGGAACATATCGTCATCACCTCGGTTGACCGCGATGATCTGCCCGACGGCGGCGCCAGCCAGTTCGTCAAGGTGATCCAGGAACTGCGCCGGCAGACGCCGAACACCACGATCGAGATTCTCACGCCGGATTTCCGCAACAAGATGGACCGGGCGGTGGAAATGATCGTCGAGGCCGGGCCCGACGTGTACAACCACAATCTGGAAACCGTGCCGCGGCTGTATCCGACGATCCGGCCCGGCGCGCGCTATTATCATTCGCTGCGGCTGCTCGATAAGGTGAAGCAGTTGTCGCCAACCGTCTTCACCAAATCGGGCCTGATGGTGGGGCTGGGCGAAACAGCGCTGGAACTGCACCAGGTGTTTGATGACATGCGTTCGGCCGGTGTGGATTTCCTCACCGTTGGCCAGTATCTGCAGCCAACGCCGCGCCATGCCAAGGTGATGGAATTCGTCACCCCGGCGACGTTCCAGACCTATGCTGCCGTTGCTCGCTCCAAGGGTTTCCTGCTGGTCGCCGCGTCACCGCTCACCCGGTCCAGCTATCACGCCGGCAGGGATTTTGCCGAAATGCAGGCCCGCCGGAAGGCTAGTGTTGGGGTTGGCGCGAAGGCCTGATGCCAAAGCATCGCGAGACCCGCCGGCTGCCGTGGTCGGCAACCGAGATGTTTGATCTGGTGGCCGATATCGGCCGCTATCCGGAATTCCTGCCGTGGGTGCAGGGCATCAGGGTCGGACCAAAGCAGACCGGTGCCGATGGCCGGGACGTGTTGGTGGCCGATATGGTCGTGGGCTTCCGCATGATCCGCGAGAAATTCACCAGCAAGGTGACGCTGGGTCGCCCCGGCAGCATCCACATCGATTATCTCGATGGACCGATGAAGCATCTGTTCAACCAATGGACGTTCCGCGATGCCGCAAGCGGCTCTGAAGCTGGCGGCTGCGAGGTTGATTTCGCCGTCGATTTCGAATTCCGCAACCGGGCGTTCGAAACGTTGGCCGGGATGTTTTTCAGCCAAGCCTTTGAAAAGATGGTCGGCGCCTTCGTGGCGCGGGCGGAGCAGCTTTACGGGCCGCGGTAAAGGCCCTCCCCCATTCGGGGGGAGGGTCGAGAGACGCCGCAGGCGGCCCGGGGTGGGGGCTCACTGGCCGGTGCGCGGAAACCCCCACCCCGCCGCGCGTGCCGCGCGAGTCGACCCTCTCCCCAAAAGGGGGAAGGAGTTTTCAGGGCCGCAACAACTCCAGCGCAACCAATGCCGCCTCGCGGCGCACTTCAGCCCGACCGAGATCGCCGAACTGGCGGGTATCGGCGACCACCATTTCCGGGTCTTCGCCGCGGATGGCGCGGGCGAACACCACCATCCCCACCGGTTTGTTCGCGGTTGCGCCGCCCGGCCCGGCAATGCCGGTGATGGAAACGGCGACATCGGCCTGGCTGCGGGCCAGCGCGCCCAACGCCATCGCCCAGGCCGTGGCGACGGAGACCGCGCCAAAGGTGGCCAGCACGTCTTCGGAAACGCCGAGCATCTCCATCTTGGCTTCGTTCGAATAGGTGACAAAGCCGCGATCAAACACGTCGGACGAGCCGGCGATTTCGGTGAGGGCTGCTGACACCATGCCGCCGGTGCAGCTTTCGGCGACTGCAACATGGCGACCGGCCGCCCGATTTTCGGCGAGCACGGTTTCAGCAAGGGCAATCAGATCGGGGGTCATGCGATTGACTCCGGCAGCCGCACACTGGCCATGGCTTGCGCGGCAATGCCTTCCTGGCGGCCGGTGAAGCCGAGCTTTTCGGTGGTGGTGGCCTTCACGCTGACGCGTTCCAATCCGATACCCAGGATGGCGGCGATGCGGGCGCGCATGGCGTCGCGGTGCGGGCCAACCTTGGGTCGCTCGCAGATCAGCGTTACATCGACATGATCGATGATGCCGCCGCGCGCGCGCACCAGTTCGGCGGCATGGGCCAGAAACTGGTCAGACGCCGCACCGCGCCAGCGTTCGTCACTGGGCGGGAAATGATCGCCAATGTCGCCAGCCGCGATGGTGCCGAGCAGCGCATCGGTGAGCGCGTGCAGGCCGGCATCGGCATCGCTGTGGCCAATCAGCCCGGCATCGTGCGGCACCTTGATCCCGCACAGCCAGACATGATCGCCGGGGCCAAAGCGGTGCACATCAAACCCGGAGGCGGCGCGGGAGGAATAACTGGTCATCGCGCTTGCCTTGGCAAAATCATCGGCCTCCGTCACCTTGAAAGCGCGTTCATCGCCCGGTGTGATGGCGACGGACAGGCCGGCGGCGAGTGCGATCGCCACTTCGTCAGTCGCGCCAGGTGCAGCCGCGCGATGGGCGGCGAGCAGCGCCGGATAGCGAAACGCTTGCGGAGTCTGCACGCGCCAGAGATTTTCGCGGTCAACGCTGCCGGAAAAGCGCCCGGCCTCACCCCGGCGCAGGCTGTCAACCTGGGGCAGGGCGGGGCAGGCGCCGTCGACTTCGGCATCGCCGAAGGCGGCAATCAGTGCATCAAGCACCGCAGCTGGAACAAAGGCGCGGGCCGCATCATGCACCATCACGATATCGGGCGGGGAAACAGCCAGTGCTTCCAGCCCGGCCAGCACTGATAACTGCCGGGTCGCGCCGCCAGCGATGGGTTCGGGCAGGGCCAATCCGGCCACCGCTTCATCATAGAGCGCCCGGCATTCCGGATTGATCACCACGGTGACGCCATTGATCGACGGATGCGCCAGCAGCCGCGCGGCGGCATGGCGGAGCAGGGGCTGGCCAGCGACAAGGCGATACTGCTTGGGCACGGCGCCACCGGCCCTGATGCCGCTGCCGGCGGCGACGATGATGGCGTGGATGCGCATGGCTTTGCCGCATAGGCCCGGCTTGCCTTGTCGGAAAGGGCCAATCTGCGCTATGGGGCCCCGCGAAAGTGAAACCCGCAATGAGCCTTGTGTCCCCCATTCAGATCGGCCCCAACCGCATCGACGTGCCGGTGATCCTGGCGCCGATGACCGGCGTCACCGATCTGCCGTTCCGCACGCTGGTCAAACGCTTTGGCGCTGGTCTGACCGTGACCGAGATGATCGCATCGGAAGCCATGATCCGCGAAACGCGGCAGAGCATCCAGAAAGCCGCCTGGCACCCGAGCGAGGAGCCAGTGTCGATGCAGCTGGCCGGCTGTGAACCGCAGCGCATGGCCGAAGCCGCCAAGCTGAACGAGCAGAAGGGCGCGGCGATCATCGACATAAACATGGGCTGCCCGGTGAAGAAAGTGGTCAACGGCCACGCCGGTTCGTCGTTGATGCGCGATCTGCCGCTGGCGACGCAATTGATCCGCGCCACGGTGAAGGCGGTGAATTTGCCGGTCACGCTCAAGATGCGGATGGGCTGGGATCACAACAGCCTGAACGCACCGGAACTGGCGCGCATCGCCGAAGGTGAGGGCGTCCACCTCATCACCGTCCATGGCCGCACGCGTTGCCAGCTGTACAGCGGTACCGCCGATTGGGCGTTCGTGCGCACCGTGAAAGAGGCGGTGCGACTGCCGGTGATCGTCAACGGTGATATCTGTTCGATCGAAGACGCCAAGACCGCGCTGGTACAAAGCGGGGCTGACGGCGTGATGATCGGGCGCGGCGCGTACGGCAAGCCGTGGCTGATTGCACAGGTGATGGCGGCGCTGACGGGTCGTGCCGTGCCGGCCGATCCGACCCTGGCCGAGCAGCATGCGCTGGTGAAGGAACATTACGCGTTGATGCTCGATCTTTATGGCGAGCTGAACGGCGTGAACCTGTCGCGCAAGCATCTGGGCTGGTACACCAAGGGCCTGCACGACAGCGCGTCCTTCCGGAACAGCGTCAACTTTGTCACTGAAAGCCAGACCGTGCTGGCGATGATTGACCGTTTTTACGAGACGCAACTGGCGCTGCCGCCCAAGCCGACCGCGCTGGCAGCGTAATCTGTCGCATTGGGGCAACGCTGCGACGCTGCAGTGTGTTCCAAAGGCCACAATGCCGGGTTATGGTTCACATCTGTGAACGCCGAATCGCTCATCTCTGAACCACTTCCGGCGCGCCGGCAGCGTGGCCTTGGTGCCAGGCTGGCCCTGCGTTTGCGGCGTTTCTCGCGCCGGATCCTGCGCATCACCCGCAACGACAATTTCTATCCGCGCCTGGAACTGCTGGCGGCCACGGCCACCATCGTGCTGGGCTGGTCCAGCTATGCCCTGCTCACCCGGCGCGAAGTGCCGGCCACCGGCGCCTCGCAGCCGCTGGTGGCGCTGGTGCTGGTCGCCTGCCTGGTGCCGGCGATGCTGCTGATCGTGCTGATCGGCCGGCGCGTTGCCATTTTGCTCACCAACCGCCGCAAGGGACTGGCCGGGGCCCAATTGCACCTGAGGTTGGTGGCGCTGTTTGCCGGCATCGCCGCCGTTCCCACCTTGCTGGTGGTGGTGTTCGCCAGCTTGCTGTTTCAGTTCGGCGTGCAATTCTGGTTTTCCGATCGGGTGAAAACCATCCTCGATAGTTCCAACCAGGTCGCGCAGACCTATGTTGAGGAAAACCGCCGGCGCATCGCCGATGATATCGTGGTGATGGCGGCCGACGTGGCGAGCTATGCCCGTGATTTTGGCGAGGCGACGCCGCTTTACCGCCGCGGCCTCGATTTCCAGGTCGCGGGCCGCACGCTCACCGAAGCCGCCGTTTTCCGCGATACCGGCAAAGGGCTGGTGCTGGTTGCGGCCAGCGGCGTTTCGCCGGCAGAAGTGCAGTTGCACGTGGCCGATATCGATCTCAAGCGCGCGGCCAGCGGCCCGGTGACGTTGATCGGCATAGGCGAAGACCGGGTTGAATCCGCGGTGGCGGTGCCCGGCAACCCGGCCACTTTCCTGTATGTCAGCCGCAAGGTGGATCCGGCCGTGCTGGCCCGCGCCAATCAGGCCGCCGGCGCGTTGGGCGAATATAACGCGCTCACCGAACGCAGCCGGGTCATGCAGCTGCGTTTCAACTTGATCCTGATGGCGGTGTCGTTGCTCACGTTGATCGTGGCGATCTGGTACGCGCTGTGGCTGGCCAACCGGTTGGTGGAACCCATTGCGCGTCTGGCCAACGCTGCGGAACGGGTGGGGGCCGGTGATCTGGATGTGCGCGTGCCGGTGCGCGGCCAGGCCGATGAAATCGGCGTTCTGGAACGCGCCTTCAACCGTATGACCAGCCAGCTGAAATCGCAGCAAACGGCATTGCTCAGCGCCAATGACGAACTTGATGCGCGCCGGCGTTTTACCGAAGCCGTACTGTCGGGCGTGTCGGCCGGAGTCATGTCGATCACGCCGGAAGGGGTGATCCGCGTGGCAAATGCATCGGCCGCCGGGCTGCTGGCGCTGCCGCACCGCGTGCTGCGCGGCCAGATCCTGCAGGATGTGGCGCCCGAACTGGCCGAGTTGCTGGAGCAGGCGCGGCAAACCGGCGATGCCGCTGGCCAGGTCAATATTCAGCGCCGCGACGAAACCCAGACGCTGGCCGTGCGGATCGGTGCTGCCGAAGACGCGGAAGGCCGTGCCGAGGGTTTTGTGCTGACCTTTGACGACATCACCACGCAACTGCTCGATCAACGCCGGGCGGCCTGGGCCGATGTCGCCCGCCGCATTGCCCATGAAATCAAGAATCCGCTCACCCCGATCCAGCTCGCTGCTGAACGACTGCAGCGCAAATTTGGCCGCCAGATCAACGAAGACGCCGATACATTTGCAACATTGACCGGCACCATTGTGCGCCAGGTTGGCGATCTGCGCCGCATGGTCGATGAATTTTCCGAATTTGCCCGGCTACCACGCCCGGTGTTCGCCAGCGATGGCCTGGATCGGTTGATGCGCCAGGCACTGGTGCTGCAGGAAGTGGCGTTCCCCACCATCCGTTTCACCATGTGCGGCGCCACCGATCTGGCATTGGTGTGTGATCGCCAGCAACTGGGCCGGGCGCTGACCAATCTGATAAAGAACGCCGCTGAAAGCGTGATGGCGCGGATCGATCGTGATGGGGAAGGGGCCGCACCGGGCCAGATCGCCATCACAGTCGAAGCTGATGCCGACATGGCGCACATCAGCATTGCCGATAATGGCCTTGGCTTCCCGGTGGAAGACCGCATGCGCTTGCTGGAACCCTATGTCACCACGCGTGCCCGCGGCACGGGCCTGGGCCTCGCCATCTGCGCCAAGATTGTCGAAGATCATGGTGGCCATCTCGAACTGGCCGATAATCTGAGTGCCTGGCCCGATGGCCCCGGCGCTCTGGTCATTGCCCATCTGTCCCGCCGTCTCGTTCCTGAAGTGCAACCTGGTTTGCCCCTGCCAGTTGCTGCCACCACCGCCTGAGAAGGACTGCCCCCGCCATGCCTCTTGATATCCTGATCGTCGACGATGAAGCCGATATCCGCGATTTGGTGGCCGGCGTGCTGGGGGATGAGGGTTTTGATACCCGCACCGCCGCCCATGCCGAAGGCGCGCTGGCGGCGCTGGCCGAGCGCCGGCCCAGCCTGGTCATTCTCGATGTCTGGCTGCAAGGCTCGTCGATGGACGGGATCGAACTGCTGGATGCGATGAAGGCGCGGGACCCCACGCTGCCCGTGGTGGTGATTTCCGGGCACGGCAATCTCGATACCGCCGTCGCGGCCATCAAGCGCGGCGCCTATGATTACATTGAAAAGCCGTTCAAGGCCGAACAACTGCTGTTGGTGGTACGCCGCGCCACCGAAACCGAGCGTCTGCGCCGCGAGTATGAGGCGCTGAAAGAGCGGGTGGGCATTGATGTTGAACTGACCGGCACCAGCCCGCAGATCAACCAGGTGCGCGCCACACTGAAGCGCGTCGCCGCCACCGGCAGCCGGGTGCTGATCAGTGGCCCGGCCGGCTCCGGCAAGGAAGTCGCCGCCCGCCTGCTGCACCAGTGGAGCCCGCGCATCGAAGCCCCATTCGTGGTGGTTTCAGCCGCGCGCATGACCCCGGAACGGGTGGAAGAAGCCTTGTTCGGTGTGGAGGAAGGCGGCGGCAATGTTCGCGCCGGTCTGCTCGAACAGGCCCATGGCGGCACCTTGTTCCTTGATGACGTGGCCGACATGCCGATGACCACCCAGGCCAAGATCCTGCGCGTGCTGACTGAACAGGTGTTCCAACGGGTGGGCGGCGCGCGCTGGGTGCGGGTGGATGTGCGGGTGATTTCGGCCACCAGCCGCGATCTGGCCGCCGAGATTGCCGCCGGCCGTTTTCGGGAGGATTTATATTACCGGCTCAATGTCGTGCCGGTCAGGCTGCCGCCGCTATCGGAACGGCGCGAGGATGTGGCGGAACTCGCGCGCTATTTCCTGGCTCGCTATGCCGCCGAACGTGGCATGCCAACGCCCGATCTGTCTGAAGATGCGGTCGCGGCACTGCAAACCTATGATTGGCCGGGCAATGTGCGCCAATTGCGGAACGTGATCGAACGCACGATGATCATGGCGCCAACCACCAGCATGGCAATCCTGGATATCGACATGCTGCCGCCTGAAGTGACCGCCGAGCCTTCAAGACTGATGCCCGGGCACGCGGCACGATCGATCATGGGCACGCCGTTGCGCGAAGCCCGTGAAGCGTTCGAACGCGAATATCTGCGCGCCCAGATCCGGCGTTTTTCCGGGAACATCAGCCGCACCGCCGCTTTTATCGGCATGGAGCGCAGCGCCCTGCACCGCAAGCTGAAGGCGCTGGGGCTGGCCGACGATCCGGGCGGAGACGACATCGCCGACGAGACAATCTGAGCCATTTTTTGGCGCCATGTGGCGAAACACGTATTTGAAAAAGCTTTGGTTCATCCCTATTTGATGGCTACGGCGGTATGTGGCGCGCCCAAAAACAAGAGGATGACGCGATGGCGGACAAGCCCAACAATCTGCAGGACATGTTCCTTAACACGGTGCGCAAGACGCGCACGCCGGTCACCATGTTCCTGGTCAACGGTGTCAAGCTGCAGGGCGTCATCACCTGGTTCGACAATTTCTCGGTGCTGTTGCGCCGCGACGGCCACAGCCAGCTGGTATACAAGCACGCCATTTCCACCGTCATGCCAGCCACGCCGCTGCAGCTGTTCGAAGCTGAAACCGAAGAGTGAGAGACTGAATTTGAGTTA
>NZ_JANPML010000286.1:0-4601 GCF_031422795.1 Sandarakinorhabdus sp. | reverse complement strand
CGCCATGGCCTGGACCGACGAACGCATCGCAAAGCTCAAGCAGGGCTGGGAAGGCGGCATGACCGCCACCCAGATCGCCGAGCTGCTGGGCGAAGGCGTGACCCGCAATGCCGTGATCGGCAAGGCGCACCGGCTTGGCCTCGAAAGCCGGCCTTCACCGGTGAAGGCCACCGACGCTGCGCCAGCGCCAGCTCGTGCTGCAGCGGCGGCGCCACCGCCGCAGGCCGTCGCACCGGCGCCAGCGCCAGCCCCGGTTGCCGCCACTGCAACAGCCTTCGCGCCGGTGGAGGCACCATCCGCGCGCCCGGTGACCAAGCCGGCCCCGGCAACCAGCAAGGGCGGCAAGCAAACCCGCACCAGCCTGCTCGAACTGAACGAGAAGGTGTGCAAGTGGCCGCTCGGTCACCCAGACGACGCTGATTTCCACTTCTGTGGCCGTCCGTCCAACGCCGGCTTCCCCTATTGCAACGATCATTGCCTGGTCGCCTATCAGGCGCAGATGCCGCGCAAGGATCGCCCGCGCCAACTGCCGCCGCTTCCCGGCGCGCCGCGTCGGTAAGGCAGCGCAGGACCCCTGCCCCCTGCCCTTTTGACCCATTGCCGCTGCCGCACTCTCCCTTTACGTGAACGTAAGGGGAGAAGCTGACCGTGCATGATACCGATTTCGATGTGCTGATTGTGGGTGCTGGCCTGTCCGGCATTGGCGCTGCTGTTCACCTCAAGAAAAATTGCCCAAACGAACGCTTTGCCATCCTGGAAGGCCGTGAGGCCATCGGCGGCACCTGGGATCTGTTCCGCTATCCCGGCATCCGTTCCGACAGCGACATGTACACGCTGGGATATAATTTCAAACCCTGGACGTCTGCCAAGGCCATCGCCGATGGCCCGTCGATCCGCAGCTATGTCCGCGAAACCGCCGACGAGCATGATCTCAACCGCCATATCCACTATGGTCACAAGGTCGCCGCCGCCAAGTGGGATAGCACCGCCGCGCGCTGGACCATCACCACCACCACCAAGAACGGCAGCGCCACCTTCACCTGCCGCTTCCTGTTCATGTGCAGCGGTTATTACAACTACACCGAAGCCTATCGCCCGACCTGGGACGGCGAAGCCGATTTCAAGGGCACCATCATCCACCCACAGTTCTGGCCGGAAAATCTCGATCATGCTGGAAAACGGGTCGTGGTGATCGGTTCAGGCGCCACCGCCGTCACCATCGTGCCGGTCATGGCGGAAACCGCCGCCCATGTGACGATGCTGCAACGCTCCCCCACCTGGATGGCCTCTGGCGCCAGCTCCGACTGGATCGCCAATGTCCTCAAGGCAATCCTGCCCGCGCAAATGGCCTACAAGCTGGTGCGCTGGAAGAATGTCAGCTTTGGCATGTGGTTCTACAAGCAGACCCGCGTGAACCCTGGCCGGGTCCGTGAGACGATGCTCAAGCGCCTCGCCAAGCAGCTACCCGCCAACTACGACATCAAGACCCACTTCACCCCCAGCTACAACCCGTGGGACCAGCGTCTGTGCCTCGTGCCCGATGGCGATCTGTTCAAGAGCATCAGCGACGGCAAGACAGATATCGTCACCGATCATATCGAGAAATTCGAAGCCGGCGGCATTCGCCTCAAGTCCGGCAAGCTGCTGGAAGCCGATCTGATCGTGACGGCCACTGGCCTGAAGCTGCAAGCCATGGGCGGCATGACCATTACCGTGGACGGCAAGGCCCATATTCCGGGTGAAAGCCTGGCCTACAAGGGCATGATGTTCTCCGGCGTCCCCAATCTGGCGCAGAGCTTTGGTTACATCAACGCCAGTTGGACCCTGCGTTCCGATCTGATCGCCGGCTATGTCTGCCGCCTGCTCAATCATATGCGCGCCACGGGCGTGGACAGTGTTACCCCCACCCCGGCGGCCGATGTTGTGCCGGCGCGGCTGATGATGGATCTGCAATCCGGTTATGTGCAGCGCGGTTCTGATGTGATGCCCAAGTCCGGCAATCGCGCGCCGTGGGTGGTTACCGCCAACTACACCTACGACCGCAAGGAACTGCAGGATGGCCCAGTGACGGACGAAGTGGTCTTCGCCAAGGCGCAAGCCGCCCCCGCCGCCCTGCTGGCGGCTGCCGAATGAAGCGGCTCGCTGCCATCCTGGCCCTGCTTGCCACTACCGCAAGCGCACAACCCGTAACCCCGCCCACCGACACCGCCACCCTGGAAGCCATCCGCCTGATCGACGCCTGGGCTGATGCTGGCCAGGTCTATGGCCGCTGGCCGGCCTATTCGGTCGCCATCGGGCACAAGGATCGGCTGCTGTGGTCGAAAGGCTATGGCACCGTCGATGCCGCGCGGAAGCTGCCGGCCAAGGGCGATACGATCTACAGCATCTGCTCCATTTCCAAGCTGTTCACCGCCGTCGCCGTGATGCAGCAGTGGGAAGCCGGCAAGCTGCGGCTGGATGAACCCGTCACCACCTATCTGCCCTGGGCCGCGCCCAAGCCCGATGGCCGCGATTCCATCCCCATCACGCTGCGCGCCCTGCTCACCCATTCCGCCGGCGTCCAGCGCGACAGCGATGTCGGCAACTGGACCGGCCCCAACTATATCTTCCCGACCCGCGATCATCTGAAAGCCGAAATCAGCCAGCATCAACCGCTTTATCCGGTCGGTCGCACCTACCAATACAGCAATGTCGGCCTCACCCTCGCTGCCGAAGCGGCGGTGGCGGTATCGGGCACGGATTATGCCAGCCTGGTCAACAACGGCATCATCACCCCGCTCGGCCTGAAGGACACGCGGCCCGATCACCCGTATCAACTGCTCGGCACGCGCATGGCTGTCGCCTGGAGCCCGCTCGATCGCGCCGGCAATCGCAGCTTGCTCAGCCGCTTCGACGCGAAAGCCATCACACCGGCTGCCGGCTTCACCAGCACCGCCGATGATCTGGTGCGTTTCGGCCTATGGCAGATCGGCCTGCTGGCGCAGGACAGCGCGCCGGCAAAACCGGGTGTGCTCAAACCCAGCACGTTGAAGGAAATGCAGCGCATCCAGTTCATCGACAAGGTGAACTTCGGCAGCTGGGGCCTTGGTTTCTACAATGACGCTGCCGACGAGGGCAATTACATCGGCCACGATGGCAGCTGCCCCGGCTATCACACGGCCTTGAATATCCGCCCCGACAGCGAAACAGCGGTGGCCGTGATGACCACCGACAGTCACGAAGTGGATGCTGATACCAAACAAGTCCACAAGCTGCTCGACGCCCGCCGCGCCCACGCCTGGAAAGGCGCCGCCCCCGCCGCCATCCCGCTGGAAGACTATGCCGGCCGCTACACCAACGGCACCTGGAACAACGAAACCATAATCCTGCCGTGGAACGGCGGCCTCGTGACCCTCGACCTGCCGGACGCCAAAGCTGCCGACAGCCTCTCCACTCTCAAGCCCATCGCCCCCAACCGCTTCCGCCGGATCGCCAGAGACGGCAGCGAAATGCACGAAGTGACGTTCTTGCGGGACGCATCGGGGCGCGTGACGGCGAAGGAGGAGTATTACAATCGTTCGGTGCGGGACGTGAAATAGAAAAGGGCCTCCGGCGGGCAGGGGCTGAGCCCCTGCACCCACTTTTGTTTTCGGACGGCCCCCAAAGCCACTCTCATACCCGTCACCCCGGAATTGACCCGGGGCGACGTGCAACAAAGGTTTGCCAGGACCGCCTGAAAAAAAACGGGTGCAGGGACTGCGTCCCTGCCCGCCGGAGGCACTGTTACTCCTTCAAATCCGCTGCCTCATGGACGACCAGACGGCCTAATTGCCGGGATATCTTACCGTCCAAAGGCCATCACCGCCGCCGCCGGTGACAGCCGTGCGCGGACTGCGGGTGGGGGTGGCAATTGGTTCAGGCCACGCAGAGCGGCCATGGCTTCGGCCCGTTCGCCGCGCAGGACCAGTTTGGCGATGGCGGCCATCGACCAGGCCCAGGCGGCCGGCACCGCCAGTGGCCGAAAGCGCAACATGAAGCGCAGGCGGTTGCGGTAGTTGAAATAGTGGGAGAAGGCGCTGGCGCGCTGCGTGGGGGATGCGCTGCCGATGCTGGTGCCGGTGTGGTGATAGACGATGGCATCGGCGCACAGGCGAAACGGCAAAGCGCCGCGGCGGGCGGCCCAGTCGATCTCTTCATAATAGAGGAAATAATCATCGGCCATCAGGCCGACCTGTTCGATGAAGGCGCGGGAGGCAACCATGGCGGCGCCGGAGATGAAATCGAGGCTGGCCGGATCGGGCAGTACCGCCGCTTCGGGCAGCAGCCCCTTGTTGACGTTCTCTGCCACGCCGGTCCAGCGCCGGATGCGGCCACCGTCGCTTTGCAGCAAGTTGGGCGGCTGCTGATACCGGATGCGCCCGCCCATCAGGCCAAAGGCGCCGGGCAAGGCCGCGGCGCGGGCGAAGGCGGCGGCGGTATCAGGCAGAACTTCGCAATCGGGATTGAGCACCCAGAACAGCCCCACCGCCGGCTGCGCGCGCAGCAGCGCCAGGCCCAGATTGCAGCCGCCGGCATAGCCGAGATTGTGCGGGGAACAGATGATGGTGATCGGCGCCAGATCG
>NZ_JANPML010000285.1:0-2374 GCF_031422795.1 Sandarakinorhabdus sp. | reverse complement strand
CACGCTTTGCGTATGGATGGACGCTGATATCGCCACGTTGGTCGATCGCGTGCGTCGGCGCGGCACCAGGCCGTTGCTGAAGGGCAAGGATGCGGGCGAAGTGCTCACGGCGCTGGCGGCGGTGCGCAACCCGATTTACGCGCAGGCGCGCATTCGGGTGGGCAGCAAGCCCGGCCCGCATCACGAAACGGTGGAGGCGATTGTGACCGCGCTGGCCGCCGCTAACCGGGAAATGGGGCAGCTATGATCGTTGATGTCGCGCTGGGCGCGCGCGCCTATCCCATTCATATCGCGCCGGGCCTGCTGGGTGCTGCAGCCCCCGTGCTGGCGCCGTTCGCGCGCGGCGGCCGTCTGGTGGTTGTGACCGACGAGACAGTGGCCGCACTGCACCTGGAAACGCTGGCCGCCGGCCTGCCCGGCATCGCGCTGGAAACCATCGTGCTGCCGCCCGGCGAAGCGACCAAGGACTGGGCGCATCTGCAACTGGTCGTCGAACGGCTGCTGGCACTGGGCATCGAGCGCAGCGATGCGGTTGTGGCGCTGGGCGGCGGCGTGATCGGTGATCTTGTCGGCTTTGCCTGCTCGATGCTCAAACGCGGCTGCCGTTTCGTGCAGGTGCCAACCACCTTGCTGTCCCAGGTTGATTCGTCGGTGGGCGGCAAGACCGCGATCAACGTCCGCGCCGGCAAGAATCTGGTCGGCGCCTTCCACCAGCCGGTGGCCGTGCTAATCGACCCCGATGTGCTCGCCACCCTGCCGCGCCGCGAGCTTATGGCAGGCTATGCCGAGGTGGTGAAATACGGCCTGATCAACGATGCCGATTTCTTCGCCTGGTGCGAAGCCCATGGCGAGGCCGTTCTGAACGGCGATTCGGCGGCGCAGATCCACGCCATCGCCCACAGCTGCCGGGCCAAGGCTGCGGTGGTCGCGGCCGACGAGCGCGAAACCGACGACGTCCGCGCGCTCCTCAATCTTGGCCACACGTTCGGCCACGCCTTTGAAGCCGAAACCGGTTTTTCCAGCCGGCTGCTGCACGGCGAAGCGGTGGCCTTGGGCATGGTGCAGGCCTTCCGCCTGTCCGCCAGCCTTGGCTTGTGCGCCGCTGCCGACGCGGCGCGGGTTGCCCGCCATCTCGCCGGTCTGGGCTTCACCATCGAACCGGCGGCGCTGAACCTTGATTGCAGCGCGGCACGGCTGGTAGAGCATATGACCCACGACAAGAAGATGAGCGCTGGCCGCCTCGCCTTCATCATGGCGCGCGGCATCGGCCAGAGCTTTGTGTCGCGCGAGGTCGAACTGGCTGATGTGGAGGCGTTTCTGGCGGTGCAACTGGCGGGCTGAAGCGCTATTTGCGCTCCCACTGATCCGTCTTGCCCAACGGCGGCTTGGCCAGCGCCTTCTCTGCCTTTGATTCACCCAACAGCCACTGTCGCCACCACAGCGTGGACAGCCGCGCCACGCGCTCTTGCCTTTCGGCGGGCTCGGACTGTTTGATGGTGTCGCCGGCAAACAGCATGTGACCAGCACCATCGATAATGGCGAGCGCCTTGCGGCCATCAGCCGGCGCGCCGGTGAACAGGCTGGCACGCCGGGCGCGTTCGGCGGCGACCACGTCGGGCGCGGCCTTGGCGGGCACCCCGTCCATGCTGCCGGTGATCACCAGCAGCGGCCGGCCAATGCTGCCAAATTGCGCCACGGCGGCGGCGGGATCGGCCGGGCCCGTGCTGCTCATCGCCACAAACGCCCGGAAACGGCGATCGATCAGCGGCGCATTGACACCGTCCGGGCGCTGGCCGGCCATCGCCTGCACCACCCAGGCCCCCATGCTGAACCCGGCCAGCGCCAACCGATCGGTGTCGATGCGGGCCAGGTCACACGCCCCTTCCCGTGGCCGCCGTGCCAGTTCGTCGGCAACGAAACCCACATCAGCGATGCGCGCGATCAACTGTTCTGGCGCAATGCCGGCACGCACGCGGGCCTGGCGCTCTTCCGGTGTGGCCGGGCGGCGATAGACGCTGGCATCGCTGCCGGGATGTTCGAGGCGGATCACGGCAACGCCCGCCGCCGTCCACGCCGCCACCCAGCGCGAGGCATTGCCGCGCGTGCCGCCCAGGCCGGGTGACCAGACCACCGCCGGTGCTTTTCCCTTCCCGTCGGGCAGATCGATGCGCAGCGGCACATCACGGCCACGCGGCCCGTCGCGCCACACGGCGTCGCAAGATGCGGCAGCGGCTGGCGCGGCAAACAACAGGGCAAGGCAAATGAGCGCGGCTTTCACGCGCTCATCCTAACCCCTTCTCAAGCCAGCGTCATCTTGCGCTTGCCGCGCTTCACCACGGCGGCCTGCGGTGCAGTCGTGGCCATGGAGACCGTC
>NZ_JANPML010000284.1:0-4448 GCF_031422795.1 Sandarakinorhabdus sp. | reverse complement strand
GGGCGAAGGCGACAACAGCTTCGCCGTCGGCCCCGACAGCGCCCGCCGCACCGCGCCGGTGTATTTCAACATGCGCAAGACCAGCATCTATGGCGGGTCCAACGAGATCCAGCGCAACATCATCGCAAAGATGGTGCTGGGCCTTTAACTTCTGCCCCTCTCCCCCAAATGTTTTCTGGGCAGGGAGAGGGCGACTCGCGCGCCAGCGCGGCGGGGTGAGGGGTCACCCAGTTTCAGATTGAGGAACCCCTCACCCCGGGCCGCCTACGGCGTCTCTCGACCCTCTCCCGCAAGGGGAGAGGGGTTAAGGCTTGGGGACGGAACATGGATTTCAATTTCACCGAAGAACAGACCATGCTGCGCGACATGCTTTCGCGCTATCTGGCGGACACCTACACATTTGATGCCCGCCAGAAGGTGGTGCACGGCGGCAAGGGCTGGAATCCGGCCGTATGGCAGGCCTTTGCTGAAGAACTTGGCGTGCTGGGCGCGCCGTTTGCCGAAGCGCATGGCGGCCTGGGCGGCGGCGCGATCGAGAATATGGTGGTGATGGAAGAAATGGGCCGCGCCATTGTGCTCGAACCCTATCTCTCCACCGTTGTCATCGGCGGCGGCGCGCTGAAGCATGTGGGCGGCGCCGTGGCTGATGCCGTGATCCCCGGCATCATCGCCGGCACCACCCGCATCGCCTTTGCGGCGTACGAACCGCAGGGCCGATTCTATCTGAACGATCTCACCACCACGCTGAAGGGCGGCCAGTTGAACGGCCACAAGGCAGTGGTGGAAGGCGCGGCGCACGCGACGCACCTGCTCGTCACCGCGCGCACGGCTGGCGGCCAGCGCGATGCCGACGGCGTGGCGCTGCTGCTGATCCCGGCTGACGCCAAGGGCATCACCCGCCGCGATTATCTCACCGTGCACGGCACCTCGGCTTCGGAAGTCTATTTCGAAAATGTCGCCGTGGGCGCCGAACATGTGCTGCGCGAAGAAGCGCTGCCGCTCATCGAGGCCGTGGTTGATGAAGCCACCGCCGCCCTGTGCGCCGAAGCCTGCGGCGTGCTGAAGGTGCTGCACGCCACCACGCTGGATTATGCCAAGCAGCGCAAGCAGTTCGGCAAGGCCATCGGCGATTTCCAGGTCATCCAGCACCGCCTGGTCGATATGTTCATGGAGGTCGAACAGGCCGTTTCCATGACCATGATGGCCACGCTCAAGCTCGACACCGCCGAACGCAGCGCCGCGGTTTCGATGGCGAAGGCCAAGGTGGGCAAGGGTGCCAAGTTCGTCGGCCAGAACGCCGTGCAGGTGCATGGCGGCATCGGCATCACCCAGGAACTGGCCGTGGGCCATTATTTCAAGCGCGCTACGCTGATCGAAAACCAGTTCGGCTCGGTGGATTTCCACCTGTCCCGCTACGAAGGCATCGCGCTCGCGGCGTAAGGCGATCGCAAACTCCAAGACTGGAAAAGGCCGGGCCGCCACGCCCGGCCTTTTTCGTTCTAATCGTCAAAGTCTGACGCTTGGTATCCGTAACGGCCAAGGCAGTCATCGACCCAGAGACGGTTATTCAGATCAAGCGCTGTCCATGTCAGATTTTGGCAGAAGCTGCTGGGAGGCACACCTAATTGGATTATAAATAAGGCGTCTTATGTTCGAACGTTTAGCTGATGGCACCACCCACTCTGAATGCGGGCATAACCCAAGCCGATCGAGATCAATCGTCGTCGCGTCGGGGCAGCTTGCTCACATCGGCGATTATCGTAGGCAAAAGATTCTGTCCCGCAAGCATCCCGTCAAGCAGTTCGCCGAAGCGGCGATCATACTGCGTGTTGTTGATTGGAGACATTTGAGCGCACAGAACGAAGTTAAACGGCGTCAAATACCGCATTCGAATTTCTGTTCGATGTGACGTGTCGATGATCTTCCCGGCCCGCTCGGCCGCGCCGTCATCATACTCCTCACGCGTCACCAACATGCCGTCGTCCGTAAGTCCGTACTCCTCGTAGGTACTTCTTCCCTCTTTAATCGCCTCCTTGAGGCGCTCGGCCGACGAATCGTCGATGCCCGTCGGAGCCAAGCCTTCGCACTCGACGTAGACGAAATTGCGGTAGTACAGGGGCGACTCGCACAGGGCTAGGCGCGACACTTTCAGCTCGTGATGACCGATGAGGAACGTCTCGGGTCCGATTTGGCGGAACTGCTCAATGCCGATCGATACTCCGCCACGGAACATCCAGATCGGCGTCGACAGGCCTATCCGGAGTTCACCGCCTAGCAGCCTGCCGAGGCGCATCGCAACGTCCTCAGGGCCAGTCGTCCAGTAAATGCCGCGCTTGCCGGGGAATGCGTCGCCAACACGCTCAAAAAAGAATGGCGTGCTCTCAACCTTAGGCGGCTGAGCGTTCGTCTTCGCCGCATCGTGGGCCTGCTCTGCAAGCGCCGCGATCGTCTCGGCCAGCAGCAGTTGATGTCGCGCGCTCAAGATTCCCTTGCGTGTTGCGATCTTGTTCATCAGCCAAACGCGAAGTTCCTCATAAGCTTGGCTCTTTTTCGCAGCATGGATAACATGAGATACCAGTTCGCTGAGTCCCTCTTGGGTATCGAACTCGGCTCCCGGTAGCGCGCCCGTTTTCCGCAGTGCCCCGGCCATCGCAGCGTGTCGCAAAATATCCTTGGGCAGGGGAGTGTCGCCGTCATAACCCTCGAGAGACCCTTTGCCGTTCGCGGCAATCGCAAGGAACGCATGCCGTTTCTTTTGTGCAAAACGAATGCACTGCCTCACGAGACGATGACTGATCGCTACATCGCCGACGCCAGCCATGCCGTGCGAGCGCGCATCGCTGACAAGATCGTGAAACTCATTGTTTCGGAAGAAGCCTTCTGCGCCATCTTTGTGTATGTCCGCGCCGATGTCTGCCGCACTGAGCAGCATCAAGCTGCAGACGGGGACCGCTGTCGATCGAGAAAGGCTTACCGCGAGGCCGATTTCCAGATCACGCTTGAAGCCGAGTAGCTTCGCTGCCAGCTCCACCCGATCGACAGGACTACGCATGCCCTCCGGCATGACGAGAGCGAGGTCGACGTCGCTAACATCTTCCGAGAAGCGCTCTCCATCGCGGTAGACAAGGCTCCCGAAAAGCACAGCGGACGGCACACCCAACTCGTCGTGGCAGCGCTGTGCAAACGTCTTCGCTGCGGCGATCGTGGTGCGGGCGGGCGTGTCGGTCACTGCTTTCCTCAGACGTCTTAGTGGCTCGAACCTAGAGCAATTCCGCTATGGTAAGCCCACTGAACGCACTCCGCCACTCTGCCGCTAGAGTGTGTCGCAATGCGGGTTCGCCGGCAGTTATATTCAGGTGCGATATCGCTAGCTGCCTTTCCGAAAGCGGCCACTTGCGTCCCTCTACTATGCGGGTCAGCCAAAAGCTTAACGCCGGCTCTTGTCAAGAACCGCCGTTTGGCTTCTCGTTCCGCAACGGCAGAAATGTCCGAGTTCCCGTCATTCGCCGTCCTATCAGGATGTTGACCAGGCGTCAGGTTTGGACCGCTAGATCAAATCCCCGCCCGCTGCAGAGGCCGTGGTGCCGTGCCCCTGATACGCCTTGATCACGTTGCGGCCCACCGTCCAGCGGTGCACTTCGTCCGGCCCATCCACCAGCCGCTGCGAACGGATGTGCGTGTACCAGCTCGCCAGCGGCGTATCCTGGCTGTAGCCGAGCGCGCCGTGCAGCTGGATGGCGGTATCCACCACCTTGTGCACCATGTGGGCCAGGAACACCTTGGCGATGCTGTTTTCCTGCCGCAAATCCATGCCCTTTTCGGCCTTGTAGGCGATGTGCAGCAGCATCAGCCGCGCCATGTAAAGTTCACTGGCACATTCGGCGAGCATGAACTGCACGCCCTGGCGTTCGTGCAGTGGCTTGCCGAACGTGGAACGCTGGGTGACGTGCGCCGTCGCCAGATCGAGCGCGCGCTGCGCCATCGCCACATTGTGCATGCCGTGCCGCAGCCGGCCATAGGCCAGCCGGTGCTGCCCCATGTTGAAACCATTGCCTTCGCCGCCGAGCAGATTTTCGGCCGGCACCACCAGATCCTTGATCTCGATCTCGCTGTGGCCGCCGCCCATCACCTCCGTCAGCGGGCCTTCGATCGCCATCGTCTTGATGTCGCGCTTGATAATATATCCGGGGTTGGGCAGTTCCACGATGAAGGTGGAAAATTGCTGGTGGCGCGGCGCATCGGGATCGGTGCGCGCCATCACCACGGCCAGATCGGCAGCGCTGGCAGCCGACGAGAACCATTTTTCGCCGTTCATGATGTAATTGCTGTTGCCGTCCTTCACCGCGGTCGTGCGCATCCCCGTCGCGTCGGCACCGGCGGCCTTTTCGGTCATCGAATAACACACGCGCTTGTCGCCGTTCAGCAGGGGCTTGAGGAACTTCTCCTTC
>NZ_JANPML010000283.1:0-2844 GCF_031422795.1 Sandarakinorhabdus sp. | reverse complement strand
CTGGCAGGACATGGGCTTCATGGCCGCACTCGGCCGCTATGGCTATGACGTGTTTGCGCCGCTTGAAGCCGTCATCGCCTTCCAGCGCCACCACCGCCCCGCCCGCTTTGACGGCGTGATCGACGCGGAAAGCCGCACCATCCTGCGCGGCCTGCTGCTGGCGGAAGGGTTGTAAAAAAACGGCCGGCGCTGGAGGGAGCACCGGCCGCAAGGGTTCCGCGAATGGCCCAACAGGGGGGAGGACCATCCTGATTGCTGGTGGCTGGCAGGGTTGTCAGCCAGCGGGCCGGGAAAAGTTGGGGGGTTCCGGCCCGATGGATTGAATATGCCGTTGCCAGACAAACATTGCAATACTGTAATGTTTGGTTGCGGCGTTCTTACACAGCGCCGGGTTTGCGGGCACCGAGCGGGAGGTCGTGTCCGCCAAAATCCAGCGTGGACTTGGAAATGACGCTGCCCAGCGCATCGACGATCAAGCGCAGGCGGCGCTTGTCGGTGGCGAAGGTGAGGCGGAATCTGCCAAAATCCTCGTCCACGCCGGCTTCCACCCACGAGGTTATGAGGCGGCCGGCCAGCATCGGCTGCACCTGTTCCGGTTGCAATTTCAGGCCTTCAGCGATGACTTCTGCCGAGACTGTGAAACTCTCTCCGCTGCCTTCGATTTCAATCATGCCGCTGCCATGGCGCGGGTGAATACAAAATGCTAGAGCGCCTGCGCGATCACGTCGTTGGGCGACCGCGTCAGGATTTATTCTGCCGAGGAAAGTCCGGGCTCCACGGAACGCGGTGCCGGGTAACGCCCGGCGGTTCGAGGCAACTCGGATCAGGGACAGTGCCACAGAGAACAGACCGCCGATGGCTCTGGCAACAGAGGACAGGCAAGGGTGAAACGGTGCGGCAAGAGCGCACCGCGCGATGGGCAACCAAAGCGGCACGGCAAACCCCACCGGGAGCAAGACCGAATAGGGATGGCGCGCATGTTTCGACATGCAGGGCAGGAACCGGCCCAGTCATCCGGGTTGGTTGCTGGAGGCGGCGGGTAACCGCCGTCCGAGAGGAATGGTCGCCCAGGGGTGCAAATCCTGGACAGAACCCGGCTTACAGGCGGCGTGATCGCATCGCAGCCCTCTCCTTCACCCACTGCGCAGCAACGCCACCCCTGCATCCCGCTCGAACAGATACAGCAGCACCCGCGCCGCCTGCCCGCGCGTCCCGTCCAGCCCGCCATCCCGGTCCAACAGCAGCCGCGCATCATCGCGCGCCATGGTGACGAATTTCTGCACGCGTTCCGGATCGGCGAAACGAAACGCCTCCTCCCCCGATTGCCGCGTGCCGAGTATCTCGCCAGCGCCGCGCAGGCGCAGATCCTCTTCGGCAATGCGGAAGCCATCATTGGTCTCACGCATCAGTTTCAGCCGGCTGCGCGCGGTTTCCGACAGTTCCTCCCCACGCAACAACAGGCACACGCTGTGGCCCGCCCCGCGCCCGACGCGCCCGCGCAACTGGTGCAGCTGCGCCAGCCCGAACCGCTCCGCCGCCTCGATGATCATCAACGTGGCATTGGGCACGTCCACCCCCACTTCGATCACCGTCGTCGCCACCAGCACCGCCAGCCGCCCGGCAGCGAAATCCGCCATCACTGCATCCTTGTCCGGCCCCTTCATCTTGCCGTGAACCAGGCCAACCTTCCCCTCACCCAGCCGGCCTTTGAGAAACGCCGCGCGGGTGGTGGCGGCGGCTTCGTCTTCATCTTCGGTGCCGTCCACCAGCGGGCAGACGAAATAGGCCTGCCCACCGGCTTCGACATGGCGGGCAAGGCCGGCAACCACATCCTCGAAACGCCCCGTTACCCGCGTTTCAATCGGCTGGCGGCCGGGCGGGCGTTCGTCGATCTGGCTCTGATCCATTTCGCCAAACCGTGTGAGGGCCAGGCTGCGCGGGATCGGCGTGGCGGTCATCGCCAGCACGTGCGGCGGCACCCGGCCCTTGTTGGCCAGCATCAACCGCTGGGCGACGCCAAAACGATGCTGTTCATCAACGACGACCAGGCCCAGATCATCATAGGCTACCGCCTCCTGAAAAATCGCGTGCGTGCCAACAAGGATGTCGATCTGCCCCGCCGCCAGATCGGCCAGCAACGCCTCCCGAGCCTTGCCCTTGTCGCGGCCCGTGAGCAGCGCAATCCGCACCGGCAGACCAGCAACCAGCTTGGTCAACGTCGCATGATGCTGGCGGGCGAGGATTTCCGTGGGCGCCAGCAGCGCCGCCTGCGTGCCGGCCTCCACCGCGGCCAGCATGGCAATCAGCCCCACCAGCGTCTTGCCCGATCCCACATCGCCCTGCAGCAGCCGCAGCATCGGCTGGGCCTGCGCCATGTCGCCCATGATCTCACCGATCACGCGTTTTTGCGCGCCGGTCAGCTGCCACGGCAGGCTGGCCATCAGTGGCTGCACCAGCCGGCCATTGCCCGCCAGCGCCCGCCCGCGCCGCGCCCGCGTGTCGGCCCGCACCAGCAGCAGCGCCAGCTGGTTGGCCAGCAGTTCGTCATACGCCAGCCGGTCGCGGCCGCCTTCCAGCCGGTGGGCCGCGTGCAGCGACTCGGTGAACGACGCCCAGCCGTGACGCTCGATCACGCTCGGCTCGACCCATTCGGCCAGCGCCGGCACGCGCGTCAACGCCTCGCCCACCAACTGCCCCATGCGCCGGTTGGTGACGCCTTCGGTGAGCGGATAGACTGGTTCACGCAGCCCCGGCGGCGCGGCGCTTTCCATGGGCAGCACTTCGGGATGGGCGATCTGCAGCTTCTGGCCGTAACGGTCCAGCTTGCCGATCACCCGCTTTTCA
>NZ_JANPML010000282.1:0-24044 GCF_031422795.1 Sandarakinorhabdus sp. | reverse complement strand
CACAGCCAAGCTGTATGGCCTTGATGATCGCGGCATCATCGCGCCGGGCTATCTGGCCGATTTCAACATCATCGATCTGGATCGGCTGCAACTGGGCAAGCCGTGGCTGGCCTTCGATCTGCCGGCCGGCGGCAAGCGGCTACTGCAAAAGGCCGATGGCTATGTGGCGACCATCAAGAATGGCGAAGTGACGTTCCGCAATGGCACGATGACCGGCGCCCTGCCTGGCGGCCTGATCCGCGGGCCGCAAGCCGCCCCGGCAACGGCAGCGTTGGCCGCCGAATAATGCGCACCGCTGTCGTCGCCGCCCTGCTGATCTCCACGGCGGCCTCTGCCCAGGACGCGCCCCCCGGCGTGTATACTGAAGCGCGGTCGCTGCCCGGCCTCACCGCGCCGGGCGAGATCATCATCGATCGCGCCGGCATTCCGCACATCTATGCCGCCAATGCCCGCGATGGCTTCTTCCTGCAGGGCTATGCCGTGGCGCGCGACCGGCTGTGGCAGATCGATCTGTGGCGCAAGCGCGGTCTGGGCCGGCTGTCGGCCAGTTTCGGGCCGCAGTTCGTCGCGCAAGACCGCGCCGCGCGGCTGCTGCTCTATCGCGGCGACATGGCCGCCGAATGGGCCGCCTATCCGGCGCAAGCCAAGGCCTGGACGCAGGCTTTTACCGCCGGGATCAACGCCTATGTCGCCGATGTCGAAGCCGGCCGGCAGAAACTGCCGATGGAGTTCACCGCGACGGACACAAGCCCCGAACGCTGGACCGCCGATGATGTGGTGCGCATCCGTTCCAACGCGCTGGCCAGCAATTTGAGCAGCGAAGTCGCCCGCGCCCGGGCCCTGTGCGGCGGCGATGTCAAATATGAACCGCTGCGCCGCGAGCTGGCACCGGCCCACAATGTCAGCATTCCCAAGGGCCTCGATCCGTGCAGTATCCCGGCCAATGTGCTCGACGATTATGCGCTGGGCACTGGCGACGTGCGATTCGATGGCCAGAAGATGGCGGTCGCCAGCCTCGATCCTGAAACGCAGGAAGGCAGCAATAACTGGGTGATCAGCGCGGCACGTTCTGCCACCGGCCGGCCGATCCTGGCCAATGATCCGCACCGCGCCCATGCCGTCCCCAATCTGCGCTACCTCTCCCACATCGACACGCCGGAACTGAAGCTTGCCGGCTCCGGCGAGCCGGCGTTGCCCGGCATCAGCTTTGGCCACAATGAGGATGTGGCCTGGGCCATCACCATCTTTGCCATCGATCAGCAGGATCTGGTGGTGAACCCCAAAGCGACCAAATTCATCGAAGTGCGCGAAACGATCGAGGTAAAGGGCGAAGCAGCACGCGCGGTGGTGCTGCGCTTCACCGATGATGGCCCGATCATCCATGAAGACCCAACAAGCGCCCGCAGCTTTTCCCTGCGCGCGACCTGGAGCCGGCCCGGCGCTTCGGCCTATTTCAACGCCAGCTGGGCGTGGACGGCCAAGACATGGGACGATTTCCTGATTGCCCGCGATCATTGGGGCGCACCGCCGCTCAACCTGCTGTTTGCCAATCGCAGCGGCGACATCGGCTGGGCACCGGGCGGCTTTGTGCCGGTGCGCGCGGCCGGCGATGGCCTGCTGCCCGTGCCCGCCGGCCAGGCGCACCGCTGGACCGGGCTGCTCGATGCGAAACTGATGCCGGTAAAGCACAACCCGGCCAGCGGCTGGATCGCCACTGCCAACGAGATGAATGTGCCGGTCGGCTATCCGCATCTGCTCGGCCTGGAATGGGCGGACCGCAGCCGCATCACCCGCATTTCCGAAGTGATCGCATCAAAACCCAAGTTCAGCCTGACCGACGCGATGGCGCTGCAGAACGACGCCACCTCCGCCATGGCCCGCCGCGCCGTCGCACTGCTCAAGGGGCTGAGCGGCCGCGACGACAATGAACGCGGCGCGCTGGCCCTGCTCAGCGGCTGGGATGGCCATGAAGGGCCGGACTCCGCCGCTGCGGCGCTTTATGAAATCTGGGCGGCCCGCCACCTGCCGGTGAGCGCGGTGAAAGCCATCGTTCCGCCAGATAAGCGCCTGAATTTTGGTCGCACCAGCATCGGCAACATCCTGCCCGTGCTGGAAGGCGGCGCCCTGCTTGGCCCCAATGCCAAAGCAGTGCGCGAGGGCATATTGCTCAATTCGCTGGGCATGGCCTTTGCTGAAGCGACTGAACTATTCGGCTCCGATCCGGCGCTGTGGCGTTGGGGCGCGCTGCATGTCGCCGATTTCAAGCCGGTGCTGGGCATTGCGGGCCGCAGCGGCGAGCGCCGGGTTGGCCCGCTGCCCATCGGCGGCAGCGGTTCCACGCCGATGGCGATGGGGTCGGCGTCAGATTTTCATGTGCAATCCGGCGCGTCGGTGCGCGTGGTGCTCGACGTAGGCGCGTGGGACAACAGCATGGCGATCAACACGCCCGGTCAATCCGGCGATTCGGCCAGCCCGCATTACCGCGATCTGTTCGCGCGCTGGGCGACGGGCAATTACGTGCCCTTCGTCTGGAGCCGCCCGCGCGTGCTGCAAGAGGCCGAACGCATCATCAAGGTAACGCCCTAGGGTTTGGCGCCATCCGCCATCCACGCGGTGACCGCCACCATCTGCGCCAGATCGAGCTGATCGACCACGACCTGCATCGGTTCGGCGCTCTCGCCGCTGCGGGCGCGTGATTTGAAGGCCAGCAACTGGCGCAGGATGTAACTGGGCGACCGCCCCGGCCCCCAGCTGTTCAGCAACTGCTCGTGGCAATCCATGCAGCCCTGTTCCATCGCAATCGCCCGCCCGCGCGCGATGCTGCCGGGCGGCACATAGGCCGTGAAAATGCTGCGCGGGTCACGCTTTTCAAAGACATGCTCGTCATCCGGCACTTCGATGATGCGGCCGGCGATCGGTTCGGGCGGTCCAGGCCGCGCGGCCCAGATAAAGCCGAGCGGTGCAATGGCCGGCACGGTGGCGCTTTCCACCACCTTCACTCGGCTTTCAAAGGGCTGGCGGCTGAACCAGGCGGCGGCTTCAGCAATCTGGTCGGGGTTGGCGTGCTGCACCGCCTCTCGCATGGCCTGGGTGGGCAGCCATCCAGCCACGGCGGCGCGGCGCGTGCCGCTGCGCATCGCTTCGGTCTGGGCGATGATATATTCGGCTGGCAGGCCGGCGATCGAAGCATTCTCCGGCCGGCCCTGCCCGCGCGGCAGATGACAGAAGCCGCAGGCATATTGGGCCTGCGGCACGGCATTCATCACGATGTCGGGCACCGGGTCGGCAGTCACGGGAAACCAGTCCACCGCGCGGCGGCCATTGCGCAGATCGGCAAAGGTGAGGGTAACCGGCGAACCAGGCAGTGTTTGCGGCGCGTCAGGCGCCGGGCGAACCGGGGCTGGCCCGGAAGGCGCCGGATAAAGCCAGTCAGGCGGCGCGCCGGCCACAGCAATTGCGGCGACCGCAACAAGCAGAAACTTCATCGCTTGCCCCCACGCATATCAATGGCCATGCAGCGCCTGCCAGACGGCGACAGCCGCCAATGCAGCCGTATCGGCACGCAGGATGCGCGGGCCAAGGCTGACTGGCACGGCGCCCGGGTGCGCACGGATGGCATCACGTTCCGGCGCCGTGAAGCCGCCTTCCGGGCCGATCAGGATCGCCGCCGGCGCTGGCACGCGGGCCATGGTGTCGGCCATGGCGTCGCCGCCGGTTTCATCGGCAAAGATCAGCGCGCGGTCCGCCGGCCACGACTTGAGCAAGCGTTCAAGTGATAGCGGCTCAGGCAATTCTGGCACGCCAGTCCGGCCGGATTGTTCGGCGGCCTCGATCAGATGCGCGCCCAGTCGTTCCATATTGGGTTTGTCCACCACAGTGCGCTGCGTTGTCACCAATTGCAGCCGCGCCACGCCCAGTTCGCAGGCCTTTTCCACCAACCAGTCGATGCGGCCTTTCTTCAGCGGCGCCGCGCACAGCCACAGATCGGGCACTAGTTCTTGGCGGCCACTCTGCCGTTCGGCGATGAGCGTGACGGCTTTCTTTGCGACGGCGCCAACCCGTGCCGCCCACTCGCCGTCGTGGCCGTTGAACAGCCGCACCATGTCGCCCGGCTGGCGGCGCATGACACTGCCCAGATAATGGGACTGCGGCTGATCAAGGCTGATCTGCGCGCCCGCCGCCAGCGCACCCTGCACAAACAGTCGCGGTGTGGTTGACAAGCTGCGGTCTTCTTCGCTCATGGGGACTGTGGTTACGACGCCTGCCCCCATTACGCCAGATGCCGTGAAAAGCTGGATCGACCGGCTGCCGGGCCGCGCGCAAGCCTATGCCCGCCTCGCCCGTTTTGACCGGCCAGCCGGCAGCTGGCTGCTGTTCTGGCCGTGCATTGCCGGGTTGGCACTGGCCGGCGGCGTGCAGCAGCAGCCGCTGCTGATCGCGTGGTTCGGCCTGGGCAGCCTTGCCATGCGCGGTGCGGGCTGCGTGTGGAACGATATTGTTGATCGCGATCTCGATGCCCAAGTGGCGCGCACCCGGGATCGCCCGGTCGCCTCGGGCCGCATTTCGGTCAAGGCGGCGCTGGCCTTTGCCGTCTTGCTGTCGCTCATCGGTATGCTCGTGCTGCTGCAATTGCGGCCGCTGGCGCAAGTGGTGGCATTGGTCAGCCTGATTCCGGTCGCTGCCTACCCCTTCATGAAACGCATCACCTGGTGGCCGCAGGCGTGGCTGGGCCTCACCTTCAACTGGGGCGCGTTGGTCGGTTGGGCCGCCATTGCGCCGCTTGATGCGCCCGAAATGTGGCTGCTTTGGGCCGGCGGCATCGCGTGGACGCTGGGTTACGATACCATCTATGCCCTGCAGGATATCGAGGATGACGCGCTGGCCGGCATCAAATCTTCCGCGCGCGCGTTGGGGCCGAAGGCACGCGCCGGCGTGGCCGGATTTTATGCGCTGGCGCTGGCATTGTGGAGCGCGGCGCTGTGGCAGGTGGCAGGGCAGCCGCTGGCGGTGTTCGCCTTGCTGCCCCTGGCCGCGCAATTGGGCTGGCAGGTGACAAAACTCACCGACACCACTCCGACCAATGCGCTGATCCTGTTCCGCTCCAACCGGCTGGCGGGTGCGCTTTGGGTGGCGGCCTGCGCGTCGGTAGGCTTGGCGTGAGCCGGATGCAGCTGCGGGCCTGTCCCGGGTTGGATACAGGCCCGCGCGCTTCTTGAGGTTCCGGCGGCGGGCTGGCCCACCCATCACCCGCGCTGGATTGATCGGATATTCGCATGCGGCCTTGAAAGCGCATTGCATGAAACCGACAAAACGCCGCGATGATTGGCCCCAGCTGATTCGGCGGTGACAGGGGCAGCCCATCACCCTACATCAGCACCATGCTGTCCCCAGAAGATGCCCTCACCCGCCTTGATGCCGCCCTTGCCGCCGCCCGCGCGGCCGGGGCCGACGCCGCCGATGCGCTTTATGTCGGCGATGGCTCCACCTCCATTTCGGTGCGCCTTGGCCAACTGGAAGACATCGGCCGTGCCGAAGGCGAGGAAATCGGCATCAGGGTGTTCGTCGGCCAGCGATCGGCCAGTGTCTCCTCTTCCGATCTGACCGCCGCCGCCTTGCAGGAAGCCGCGATGCGCGCTGTTGCGATGGCTCGCCTGGCGCCGGAAGACCCTTATGCCGGCCTTGCGCCCCAAGACCGGCTGGCGCGTGGCCCCTTGCCCGAACTGGATGTGGATGATCCCACCGACATCAGCGCTGCCGAACTGAAGCAACGCGCGCTGGAATGCGAAGATGCCGCCCGCGCCATTGCCGGCATCACCAACAGCGAAGGCGCCGGCGCCGCAGCCGGCACGGTGGTGATGGCGCTGGCCACGTCCACCGGCTTTCGCGGCGGCAAGCGTTCCACCAGCCACAGCCTGTCGGCCAGCGTGGTCGCCGGCACCGGCAGCGACATGCAGCGCGATTACGCCTGGCACAGCGCGCGCCATCTGGCTGATCTGGAATCGGCCGCAGAAATCGGCACCCGCGCCGGCCAGCGCGCCGTGCAGCGGCTGGGCCCGATCAAGCTGCCCAGCGGGCCGATGACAGTGTTGTTCGATCCGCGCGTGTCGTCCAGCCTTATTGGCCATCTGGTGGGCTCCATCACCGGCAGCGCCATCGCCCGTGGCACCAGCTTCCTGAAAGACAAATTGGGCCAGGCCATCCTGCCGGCCGGCCTGTCCTTGATCGACGATCCGCTGCGCCGCCGCGGCCTCAGAAGCCGCGCCTTTGATGGCGAAGGCCTGCCCGCCGCCCGCACCGCCATCATTGAAAATGGCGTGCTCACCAATTGGCTGATGGATGCAGCCAGCGCCCGACAGCTCGGGCTGGCCCCCACCGGCCACGCCAGCCGCGGCACATCAGGGCCGCCCGGTGCTGGCACCACCAATCTGCATCTGGAAGGCGGCACCGCCACGCCGGCGGAACTGATGGCCGACATCAAACAGGGCATATTGGTCACCGAACTCATCGGCATGGGCGTCAACGGCCTCACCGGCGATTACAGCCGGGGGGCCAGCGGTTATCGAATCGAAAATGGCGTCGTCACCGGGCCAGTGGCTGAAATCACCATTGCCGGAAATCTGCTCGACATGTTTGCGCGGCTGGTGGCCGCCAATGATCTTGCCTTTCGTCATGCCAGCAACGCGCCGACGCTGCGGATCGATGGCATGATGGTGGCGGGCAGTTGACGCCGCACATACCTTCGCTGCGCGATGCCGATCTGGCCTTGGCGGCCGAGATCGTGAGCAACGCCAGCCGCATTGCCATGGCGCATTTCGGCACCGCCACGGCGCGCTGGAACAAGGATGATGGCAGCCCGGTGAGCGCTGCCGATCTGGCAGTGAATGCCTATGTGAAAGGCGTGATCGCCGCCGCCCGGCCCAATGATGGCTGGCTGTCGGAAGAATGCCCCGACAGCGAGGATCGGCTGTCGCGCGGCCGGGTTTGGGTGGTTGATCCCATCGACGGCACCCGCGATTTTCTGCGTGGCCGCACCGGCTGGGCGGTATCGGTGGCGCTGGTCGAAAACGGCGCGGTTGTGGCCGCCGTGCTGGGGGCCCCGGCACAGGATCGGATTTACGCGGCGGGCGCTGGGCGCGGCGCCACCCTGAATGGAAAACCGCTGCGCGTGTCGGCGCTGAACACACTCAACGGCGTGCGCCTGCCTATCGACCAGGCCAATATGGAAGCGGCCTATTGGCCCTCGCCCTGGCCCGGCACGGCGGTGGCCAAGCCCAACAGCCTGGCGCTGCGCATGGCCATGCTCGCCGCCGACGAAGCCGATGCCTGGGTGGAAGGCCGCAGCGTTGGCGAATGGGATGTTGCCGCCGCCAGCCTGATTCTCACCGAAGCCGGCGGCATGCTCACCGATCGCCGCGGCGAGGCACTGCGCTTCAACCAGCCCAACCCGCAAGTCCACGGCCTCGCTGCGGCCACCCCGGCACTGCATGGCGAAGTGCTGGCTCGGCTTGATCATGCGCTCAAACTGTTCGCGGCCCGCCGGCGCGGTCTGGCTGCCTGATTTCACGGGCTTGCGCGCACGCCGCCGCCACCCCACTGTGCGGCTCGCCCTGAGGACGAACAATGGCTGAACCACTGAAACGCCGGACGCTTGCCGCCTTTGCGGCGCCATGCCTGCCGCTCACTGGCGTCGGCCTGCCGATGGTCATCTATTTGCCGCCCTATTATGCCAGCACATTGGGGCTGGATCTGGCCATCACCGGCATCTTGTTCTCGGCTGTGCGCTGGATCGATCTGCCACTGGATATCGCCTTCGGGCACGGTATCGATCGCACCAACACCCGCTTTGGCCGGTTTCGGCCGTGGATTGTGGCGGGCGGTCTGATCATGTTGCTGGGCCTGTATCTCAGCTTCTTCGCCGAACCGGGCCTATCGCCGCTGCGAGCGTTCCTGGGCCTGCTGGTGATTTACGCCGGCTTTTCGATGGCACAGGTGGCGCACACCAGCTGGGGCCAGGCACTGTCCACCGATTATCACGAACGCAGCCGCATCTTTGGCTGGTGGCAAACCGCCAACATGATCGCCTTGCTTATTCTGCTGGCGGTGCCGCCATTGGCCAACTGGCTAGGGCCGCAGCTGGGTTTTGCCGCGACGCCGTCGCTGGGCGTGCATGCCATGGGGTTGGTGCTGGCGCTGATGCTGGCGCCCGCGCTGCTCGCGGTGGCGTTCGGCGTGCCCGACCGCCAGAAGGGCAGCTCTGCCACCGCGCATCCGCACGGCTGGCGCGATATCTGGCAGGCGCTGAAACAGCCCAATCTGCGCCGGCTGATGCTGATCGATCTGCTCGCCAGCCTGCCGCCCGGCTTTGGCGGCGCGCTGCTGGTGTTCTTTTTCGAAGCGGCCCGCGGTTTTTCGGGGAACGAGGCGCGGTTGCTGCTGCTGTTCTATTTCGTGTCGGGCCTGATCGGAGCGCCCTTCTGGGGCTGGCTTGCGCGGCGAACATCAAAACACATGGCAGTGGCGTGGGCCATCGGCAGCTATGCCGTGCTGCACACTGGCCTGGTGCTGGCGCCCAATGCCGGTTTCTGGGCAGCGGCAGCCGGCATGTTGCTGGCTGGCATTCCGGCGGTCGCGCCGCCGTTTCTGGTGCGCGCCATGCTGGCTGATGTGACTGATGCCGAAACCCTTTCCAGCGGGCGCAGCAACGCCGGGCTTTATTATGCCGTGCTCGTGGGGGTGCAGAAGATCGGTTACGCCATCCCGGTGGGCCTTGCCTATATCGTGCTCGACTTGGTGGGCTTTGATGCCAAATTGGGTCCGGGCAACACGCAAACGGCCATCGATGGGCTGGTGCTGCTGTTCCTGGTGCCGCCGGTGCTGTGTGCGCTGGGCGCAGCCTGGCTGGCCAAAGGCTGGGCCATCGACCGCGACGCCCAACAGCGCATCATCGCCGAACTGCACGCCAAGTGAACGCGACCACGCCAGCCAAGGAGAAGCCCAATGAAATTCTATGACAGCATCGGCCCCAATCCGCGCATGGTGCGCATGGTCATGGCCGAAAAGGGCGTCACCCTGCCCACCGAAACCATCGACATCAGGGCCGGCGTCAACCGCAGCGGTGACTATATCAAAAAGGTGCCGACCGGCGGCACCCCGGCGCTGGAGCTGGATGATGGCAGCATTGTCAGCGAGATCACCGTCATCGCCGAATATCTGGAAGAATTGCACCCCGCCCCCGCCCTGATCGGCACCACGCCCGAGCAACGCGCCGAAACCCGCAAATGGGTGCGGATCATCGATCTGGGCTATTGCGAGACCATGGCCAACGGCTTTCGCGCCACCCAGGGCCGGCCGATGTTCGACGGGCGTTTCCCGTTGGCTTCGAAAAGCGCCGGTGAGGAATTGAAGGCCATCGCTGCCAAGAAATTGCTGTGGCTCGACGCGCTGATGAGCGGCGATTTTGTCTGCGGTGATCGCTTAAGCCTCGCCGACATCCTGCTGTTCTGCTTTGTCGAATTCGGCGCGCAGGTGGGCCAGCCAGTGCCGGCCGGCGCCACCTGGCTGCCCGCCTGGCACCAACGCATCGCGGCCCGGCCATCGGCTGCCGCCTGAACCAGCGCTGCCCGGCGCTCAGATTTCGATCAGCGCGTCGGGCAGTTCGTTGGTATCGCCGGCCACGACCGGAAGGTGAACCGCCAGCACCGCGCCGGCGCGTTCGATGGCGGTCACCAGCCCGTCGGCGGCACGGCCAGCCTTGATGCCGGCGATCAGCGCCGCAATGGTGTCGCCCCATTCATCGGCCGCCACACGGGCGAACACCGCTTCATCGGCGATCACTTCGGCCACATGTTCGGCCTCGTCGAGATAGAGCAGCACGCCGGTGCGCCCCTGTGTGGCGGTCAGTCCGCGCGCGCGGAACTGCATCATCGCGGCATGATGGACCCGATCACGGCGCAGCCCGCGCGGGGTCAGCACCCGGTCCAGCCGCAGCCCGCCCACCAGCGCCAGCACGGCGACAAACACCAGCGCTTGCACGGCGGCAAAGCCTTCGATGCCATGCAGTTCGCGGGTGGCCGCATCCAGCGCATCCCAATCCGGAAACAGCAGCGAGGGCGTCCACCCGGCCAGCACCGCCAGGAAAGGCAAGATGAACGCGGCCAGCACCGCCGTGGCCAGCATGGTGGCCGCATAACGATGGGTGCGGGTGTTGATGATCACCACGATTTCGCCGGCGGTGCCGGCCTCGGCAGCGGCAATGGCCGCCGCGATACGGGCGCGATCAGGGTCGTTGAACAGCATCACCAGTCCCCTGATGCACCGCCGCCGCCGAAGCTGCCGCCGCCACCCGAAAAGCCGCCGAAACCGCCGCCACCGCCAAAGCCCGAGCTGCCCCCACCGCTCCAGTTGCCGCCGATGCCGGGGCCCCAGATGATCGCTGAGCCGCTGCGGCGGCCGCGCGCGCCGCGCCGCGAAGCAATGACCACCCACACGATGATGATGATCAGCCAGACCAGCGCGCCCCAGCCGGGGCTGTCACCCTCTTCAGCGCCAGCGGCCTTGGCCTTGGCGGCAAAGGCGGCCTGTTCTTCGGGTGGCAGCTGCAGCAGCGCGATCAACTGATCGGCACCGGCCTCGATCCCGCCCGCCATGTCGCCGGCCTTGAAGCGCGGCACGATGGCCTGCCGGATGATGCGGCTGGAGACCGCGTCGGTCAGCACACCTTCCAGGCCATAGCCAACCTCGATGCGCAATTTGCGCTGTGCCGGGGCGATCAGCAGCAGGGCGCCGGTGTTGCTGCCTTTCTGGCCGATGCCCCAGGCCCGGCCGAGCTGATAGCCATATTCGTCGATCTCATAGCCCTGCAGATCGGGCACGGTCGCTACCACCAGCTGGGTGCCGGTCGTGTCTTCCAGCGCTTTCAGCCGCATTTCCAGCCCGGCCACCGTTTCCGGCGGCAACACGCCGGCCGCATCGGTGACACGGCCGGTGAGTTTCGGAAATGTCGGTTCCGCCGCTGCCGGCAGTGCCACAAACAGCGCCCACAGCGCCGCAAGCAGCAGCATGAAGGCCGGCAGGTTACTCCGGCGCAGCGCCGTCATCGATCGTACTCCCCGAACGGGGGTTTCAGAACTTCACCTCGGGCGCCTTGTCGGCGTTGACCGTGGTGGCCTTGAACGGCGCGATTGGCTCGGCACCGTAAACCACCTTTGCAGTGATCAGCGACGGGAAGGTGCGGATTTCGGTGTTATAATCCTGCACGGCCATGTTGTAATCGCGGCGGGCCACCGTGATGCGGTTTTCGGTGCCTTCCAGCTGGCTCTGCAATTGCAGGAACAGCTCGTTGGATTTCAGATCGGGATATTTTTCCACGGTCACCAGCAGCCGGCCCAGCGACTGGCCGAGCGCGCCCTGCGCCTGTTCGAATTTCGCCAGCTGCGCCGGGTCTGAAAGCTTGGTCGGGTCCACCGTCACCTGGCTGGCGCTGGCGCGGGCCTTGGTCACGGCTTCCAGCACGTCCTTTTCCTGGGCGGCATAGCCTTTGACCGTGCTCACCAGATTGGGAATCAGATCGGCCCGGCGCTGATACTGGTTTTCGACATCGGCCCACTTGGCCTTCACGGCTTCTTCCTTGGCCGGAATCGTGTTCACGCCGCAGCCCGACAGCAGCAGCGCAGTGCCAGCCAAAGCGGCCAGGGCAGCGGGGCGACGAAAGGCAGTGGCCATGAGAGTCTCCGGTTTGGGCGGCTTGCGCGGGCCGCTGTGTGTGTCAAAGTGCAAAAGTCGAACGCGCATTATGGCTCCCAAGATAGTGCGCCTTGCAGCGATTCAACAGGGGGGAAGGAATAATCATGCTACAGGAATTCAAGGCATTCATCGCAAGAGGCAATGTGCTCGATCTGGCCGTTGCGGTGATCATCGGCGCGGCCTTTGGCGCGGTGGTGACCAGCTTCACCGAAGATATGGTGATGCCGATCATCGGCCTCGTGTCGGGCGGCGCGGATTTCACCAGCCTGTTCGTGGTGCTGGGCGACCTGCCGGCGGACTACAAGGGCAGCCCTGCCGACTATGAAGCGCTGAAAAAGGCCGGCGTGCCACTGTTCGGCTATGGCAAGTTCATCACTGCTTTCATCAATTTCGTCATCATCGCCTTTGTCATCTTCCTGATGGTGAGGGCCGCCAACAAGGCAATGGCCCAGCCGGCTGCGCCCGCCGAACCACCCGGCCCGACGCCCAGCGAAGCGCTGCTGGCAGAAATCCGTGACGAGCTGAAGAAGGGCCGCGGTTGATCAACAGCCTCGCAAGCCTGCTCGATCTGGTGCCGCTGCCCGCCATTCCGGCGGTGTTGCTGGTGATCTTCTTCCTCGCCGCCGAAGCCGGCTTCTTCTGCCACCGCCGTTTTGGCGGATCCGGCGGCGGCGAGGATGAAAGCCAGGTGCTGTCCACAGCGCTGCTGGTGCTGGCGCTGCTGTTGGGCTTCACCTTCTCGATGGCGCTCGATCGCTATGACGAACGTCGGCAGCTGGTGGTGCAGGAAGCCAACGATATCGGCACGGCCTGGCTGCGCGCTGGGCTGCTGCCGGCACCGCAGGGCCCTGAACTGCAATCCGCGCTGGCCGACTACGCCCGCGTTCGGATCACCAGCCCGCTGCCGCACGACACCGCCCGGCTTGCCCGCGCGTCGGCGCTGCGAAACCGGGCGTGGAGCCTGACTGCGGCGGCGCAGGCCACACTCGATGGCCCGCGCGCGGTCAGTCTGGTCAGCGCGGTCAACGCTGTGCTTGATACCGGCACCCAACGCGAAAAGGCGGTGGCAGCCCGCGTGCCGGGCGAAGTCACGCTGCTGCTGGTTGGCTTTTCCGCCGTCGCCTGCTTTCTGCTGGGCTATATGCTCGACGCGCATGGCCATCGCCACCGCTTCGCCTCCAGTGTGCTGTTTCTGCTGATGGGCCTGACCATCATGCTGATTCTCGATCTTGATCGCCCGGTCGATGGCGCCATCCTGGTGGACCAGTCGGCGATGGAAGCGCTTGTCGCCAGCCTTGCGCCGGCCGGCGGTTGAGGGCAGGGTTGTCGCCATGCGAACCCTGCTGCTTCCGCTGCTTTTTCTTGCCCTTGTTGGCTGCCGTGAGCAGCGCCAGGAATTGGGGCAGGCCATGTCGGGCAAACCACCGGTGATCAGCGGCAGCCTGGAAGGCGAATGGCAGATTGCCGATCTGAACGGCGGCGGCAGCGTGGCGGGCGGCAGCCTGATGTTTGATCCCGGCGATCAGGGCACCAGCCGAGTGAGCGGCACCGCCGGCTGCAACCGCTTCAACGGCGCCTGGAAGCAGGATGGGTCCACCCTGAAGCTGGGGCCGTTTGCGTCGACCATGATGGCCTGCCCGCCGCCGGCGATGGAGGTGGAACAGCGGGTCGTGGCTCTACTGGAAGCAGTGAACAGCGTCAGCTACACGCAGGCCGGTGAAGCCATCTTGGCTGCGCCCGACGGCCGCAAGCTCAAGTTGATGCGCGCGCCCAAGCCCTGATCGGCGTTCAGGCGGCTTCGCGTTCGACCGAAAGATCCGCCAGCGTGGTGTGATCGAGGATGCTCGCCGTCTGTTCCCGCACCACCAGCATCACCTTGCGGATCACGCAGGTGGTTTCCTCGAAACAATCATCGCAGCGTTGATAGGCCGAAACCGAAACGCACGGCACCAGCGCCAGTGGGCCTTCGATCAGGCGGATGATTTCGCCGAAACTGATCTGGCTGGCTGGGCGCGCAAGGCGATAGCCGCCCATCTTGCCGCGATAGCTGTTGACCAGGCCGCCATTTTTCAGATCGAGCAAAATGGCTTCAAGGAATTTGCGCGGCAGTTTCTGATCCTCGGCAATCACCGAAATCGGCACAGGGGCCACCCCGCCCGACTGGGCGATGAAGATGAGCGCGCGGAGCGCATAACGGGAACGTTGGGTGAGCATGACGCAGGCCAACTCCTATGCATCAGCAGGGATTAGCTGCCAAGCCAATTGGCCGTGCCAGGCAAAGTGTGCCGCAGCCAACTCGCTGCCGATTATTGGGATTATTTACCACTTATTTGGATCATTTGTATCTGCTGTCATGTTAGTGCAATACGGGAAATCGCCTAACCGATTGATATTACGTGATCCGATTTTTTCCGCTCACTTGGCACGGGCTTTGCAAAGCTGTTGGCATCGGCAGCCGGATGGTCCGGCAGCTGAAACAGACACGAGGTCCCCATGTTCGCTTCAGCCCAAAACTTCTCCCGCAATGTCGTCGGCGCTGCCGGCACGCTGTTCTTCGCCGGCCTGTGCATCGCCGGTGCCACCGCCACCCCGGCCAATGCCCAGATCGCCTATGGCGTCAGCGAAGCCGGCCACCGGGTCGCTTATGTGTCCTACGCCGATCTCAACCTCGCTTCGCAGGCCGGCCGCAGCAGCCTTGAAACCCGCATCCGCAGCGCCGCCAAGCGGGTGTGCAGTGCCACGGTGAGCGATTACCGGGCGCAGACCGAGCAGCAGCGCTGCTTCTCCACTGCCCTGCAGGCAACCCGCAACGCCACCATGGCGGCCATCGAAGCCGACAAGCTGGCCGTCTGATCGCTTGAAACCACGGCGGGCATGAGCAGGGGCCGCCCCTGCCCGCCGATCCGGCCGGCGGCGCACCCGATAGCCCCCATCAGGGTGCGCCCCGCCAAAAATGGCCCCCAATTTTTCGTTCCCCACAGGCTTCCGATGCGCCTCTCTTGCCCCTCTCGGGGCGCATCGTGACGGTGCCGCCCGGTGTCTTCCAACCCTCGACGCCGGGCGGCACTTTATTTTTGCGGTCAGCACGTCATGATGCGCCATGCGCTTTTTTCTGCTCGGCCTGGCCCTGATCACCGCGCACCCCGCTGCCGCCATCCGCGCCCGTGATGTGGGCATCGCGTCCGGCCCGCTGTTCGTCGCCGTTGCCGATGCCACCGAAGAGGCCATCATCAACAGCCTGCTGATGGCCAGCGGTGTCTCCAGCCGCGATCCGGCGACGGGCGAGGCGCGCAGCGTGCCTGCGCTGGATGCGGGACTGGTGAAGCGTTTTCTGGGAGGGCGATAATGGACGTGCTGACAGGGTCTTGCCATTGCGGTGCCGCCGGTTGGACGCTGGCTGGCGACCCAGGATCAGTGACGGCGTGCAATTGCACCCTGTGCCGGCGCTATGGCGCGCTATGGGCCTATGATTTTGAAGGTGAGCGCGTGGCCGTCCACGGGCAACTGTCGCGCTTTTGCCGGGTGGGCAAGGCCGACCCGGCGCTGGAGATCCTGTTTTGCCCGCAATGCGCCGCCGTGATCGCCTGGCGCGGTCTGCGCCTTGAACCGGATGGCCGGCGCCGCTTGGCGGTCAACGTGCGCCTCGCGCCGCCGGACGCCGTGGCCGATCTGCCGATCGATCATTTCGACGGGCTGGACAGTTTTGAAGATTTGCCCGCGACGGGCCGCACGGTGCGCGATTTCTGGGCGTAATCGCGCGCGCGTGCTTCGTTACACGTCCAAATTGGCCACGTTCAACGCGTTTTCCTGGATGAAGTTGCGGCGTTCTTCGACCACATCGCCCATCAGCTTGGCGAAAATATCGTCTGCATCCGCTGCTTCTTCGACATCGACGCGCAGCAGGGTGCGGGCGGCCGGATCAAGCGTGGTTTCCCACAATTGATCGGCGTTCATTTCACCCAGACCCTTGTAGCGGGCGACGGCAAGGCCCTTGCGGCCAGCGTCGAGCACGGCAGCGAGCAGATCAGCCGGGCTGGTGACGCGGGTGCTACCCAGCATGGCCGGGCTGCCATAGGTGGCGGCTTCCTGGCCGGCCAGCGCGGTCAGACGCGGCGCTTCCGGGGAAGACAGGAAAGCGCCGTCGACGACGTGATAGTCCGTCACCCCGCGCCATTCCCGCTCCACCTGATAGCCGCCGTCGGCGGCCAGGCTGACCTTCCACAGGCCGCCATCGGTTTCCGACCCGTTGAGCCAGGCCGCCGTCTTTGCCGCAGCGCCAGCGTCTGGCTGTGCCAGCGCCCCATTCAAGGCCAGCGCCTCGACGACAGCCGCCGGGTAACGGCGCGGCACATAGGCCATCAGCGCGCGCAGGCGGCGGGCGTGTTCGACCAGCGAAGCCAGGTCAGCGCCGGAACGCGGGCCACCACTGGTGGTCAGCACCAGGCTGCCGGTGCCGGTTTCGACCAGATAATCCTCCAGCGCGGCATGATCCTTCAGATACACTTCCGAACGACCGCGCGTGACCTTGTAGAGCGGCGGTTGCGCGATAAACAAATGCCCGCCGTCGATCAGGGTTGGCATGTGGCGGAAGAAGAAGGTGAGCAGCAGCGTGCGGATGTGGGCGCCGTCCACGTCGGCATCGGTCATGATGATGACCTTGTGATAGCGCAGTTTTTCAAGGTTGAACTCTGGCCCGATGCTGGTGCCCAGCGCCTGGATCAACGTGCCGATTTCGCGGCTGCCCAACATGCGATCAAGCCGGGCGCGTTCCACGTTCAAAATCTTGCCGCGCAGGGGCAGGATGGCCTGGTTCTGGCGGTTGCGGCCATTCTTGGCGCTGCCACCGGCGCTGTCGCCTTCGACAAGGAACAGTTCGGATTTCGCCGGATCACGCTCCTGGCAGTCCGCCAGCTTGCCGGGCAGCGACGAGATGTCGAGCGCGCCCTTGCGGCGGGTAAGGTCGCGCGCCTTCTTCGCGGCTTCACGGGCGGCAGCGGCGTCGATGATCTTGGCCACAATCGTGCGCGAATGGGCGGGGTTTTCCTGCAACCACACGTCCAACCGGTCGGCCATCAGGCTTTCCAGCGGCTGGCGCACTTCCGATGATACCAATTTGTCCTTGGTCTGGCTGCTGAACTTGGGATCGGGCAATTTCACCGACACGATGGCGGTGAGGCCTTCGCGCATGTCATCGCCGGTCAGGCTGATCTTTTCCTTCTTCAGCAGGCCCGAGCTTTCGGCATATTGGTTCAGCGTGCGGGTCAGCGCGGCGCGGAAGGCCGCCAGATGGGTGCCGCCATCGCGCTGCGGGATGTTGTTGGTGAAGCACAGCACCTGTTCGTAATAGCTGTCGTTCCATTCCAGCGCGACTTCGATGCCGATATCATTGGCCTGGCCGGTGATGGCGATCGGATGCGGAATCAGCGGCGTCTTGGATTTGTCGAGAAATTTCACGAACGCCGCGATGCCGCCTTCATAAAAAAGCTCGATCTGCTTCTCATCGGCATGGCGGGCATCGGTGAGGAACAGCCGCACGCCCGAATTGAGGAAGGCCAATTCACGGAAGCGGTGTTCAAGCTTGGCGAAATCGAAATCGATGAACTTGAAGGTGCCCAGCGACGGAAAGAACGTCACGCGGGTGCCGCGCTTGCCATTGGAGGGCCCGCGCACCGCCAATGGCGCCTGCGCGTCGCCATGGTGGAAGCGCATCCAATGTTCTTCGCCATCGCGCCAGATCGTCAGCTCCAGCCATTCCGACAGGGCGTTGACCACCGACACGCCCACCCCGTGCAGGCCGCCCGACACCTTGTAGGCGTTGTCGTCGCTGTTGTTGAATTTGCCGCCGGCGTGCAGCTGCGTCATGATCACTTCGGCCGCCGACACGCCTTCTTCGGCATGGATGCCGGTGGGGATACCGCGGCCATTGTCGGTCACGCTCACCGAACCATCGGCGTTCAGCACAATATCGATGCGGTCACAATAACCCGCCAGCGCTTCGTCGATGGCATTGTCAGACACTTCGAACACCATGTGGTGCAGGCCCGAACCATCGTCGGTATCGCCGATATACATGCCCGGCCGCTTGCGCACGGCATCCAGGCCGCGCAGCACCTTGATGCTGTCGGCGCCATAGTCATTGATCTGGGCAGGATTCGGATTGTTGTCTGTCAACGCAGCAGCCTTGGGATGGGGAATGTGCCCTAGGCTATAGTGACTCCCGCGCGCGCGTGCGAGGGAGAAATGCGCTGTCAGCCACGCAGCACGCCGTGCAGCCGGCGCCGCCCGGATAGCCCTTGTTCTTGGCCCTGCCGCTGGCCCTGCTGCTGGCCCTGCTCCAGACATTGCCGCTGCGCCAACCAGGGCAGCGCGGCTTCGGCCAGCATCGGCCGCGCAAACAAATAACCCTGCACGGCGGTACAGCCATGAACGACCAGAAACCGGCGCTGGCTTGTCGTTTCCACCCCTTCGGCAATCACCTCCAGCCCCAGGCCGCGGCCCAGCCCGATCAGGGTGCGGGCGATCAGGCCGCGATCGCCTTCGGAATCGATGGCGCGGGTAAAGCCGCGATCAATCTTGATCCGATCAACGGTGAAGGTGGTGAGGTGCGACAGCGAAGCATAGCCGGTGCCAAAATCATCCATGGCCAGCGTGCAGCCCATCGCCCGCAACGCCTCCAGCGTGTGGCCGATGCGCGCGATGGACCGATCGAGCAGCACGGTTTCGGTCACCTCGATCTCCAGCCGGCTGGCCGGCACGCCATGGCGGGCAAGACTGCGTTTGACCGTGTCGAGGAAATCATCGGCAAGCAATTGCGCCGTCGATACATTGACCGCCAGATGCCCAGGCTCCAGCCCGGCGGCGAGCATGGCGGCAAAGCCGGCCAGCGCTGCATTCATCACCTGCGCGCCCAACAGTTGCGCCAGGCCAACATCCTCGGCCAGCGACACAAATTCGGCTGGCGGCACCCATTCGCCTTGATGCCGCCAGCGCGCCAGCGCCTCGAAACCCATGACACTGCCATCGGCCAGCCGCTGTTGCGGTTGCAAGGCGGCCACCAGCTGCCGACCGGCAATGGCCTGGCGCAACGCATCGGCCAACCGCGTGCGGCGCGCCACGCGGTTGGCCAGTTCCGCCCCGAACAGCAGATGGCGGCCGCGGCCCTGGCGCTTGGCATCCAGCAGCGCGGCATCGGCATTGCCCAGCAGTTCGCGCGGCCCGCAGCCCAGGTGCGGGAACGGCGCAATGCCCACCGAAAAAGATGGCGCATAACGGCTCGCCCCCAGCCGCATCGGCTGGCGCAGCCGAGCAAGCAGGCGCTTTGCAAAGGCGTGAATCTCTTCCGGCGTGGACAGGCCATGCACAATCAGTGCGAATTCATCGCCCGACAGCCGCGCCGCCGTGTCGCCGGTCCGAATGCAGCGCTGCAGGCGGCGGCCGACCAGGCGCAGCAGCATGTCACCGGCGGCGTGGCCCAGGCTGTCGTTCACCGCCTTGAAGAAATCGACATCGAACACCACCAGGATGCCGCTGGAATTGCCTTGGGTTGCGCTGATATCGGGCAGGCACTCCAGCCGTTGCATCAGTACATCGCGGTTGGCCAGGCGGGTCAGCGCGTCTTCCTCGGCCCGGCGGCGCAACTCGCGTTCGGCGCGCATCAGCGGCGTCACATCGGTGCGGATCGAAACGATGTTGCCGCTTTCCGAAGTCGCCGTGCTGGCCTGCATGAACTTGTCATCGCGCAGGTGAAACACCCGGTTATAGCCCTTGCTGCGATGCCGGCGCAGATAGTCCGACACCCAGGCGCGCCGCACATCGGGCGGATCATCGGCGCGCACTTCGGGGACATAGTGATTGGCCAGCACCTTGCGGGTGATGATGTCGGCCAACCGCTCGCCCTTCACCATATACTGGCGGTTGCCGGGCAGGATGTCGCGATAGCTTTCGTTGACCAGGATCAGTCGTTCATCACTGTCGTACACCGACAGCGCCGCCGGAATGCCGGTGATCACATCGCGCAGCAGGGTTTCGGTGCGGGTACGCAGGTCGAGCTCGCGGGCGGCGCGGGCGGCGGCTTCCTGGCGGGCGGTGATATCCTCGAACGTGCCGATCAGGGTGGGGGCGTGGCCATCGCTGGTCGCGCTCGGACGGCCCTGCGCGCGCACATGGCGCAGCTGGCCATCAGGGCGGCGGATGCACAATTCCAGATCCCACGCGGTGCCGCTGCGCATCGCTTCTGCAACGGCATCGCTGATGATCGCGCGGTGCTGGGGCAGGTAGAATTCGATGGCCGTGGCCAGATCGGGGCGGAAATCCGCCGGCACACCGTGGATGACGCGGGTTTCCGCGCTCCACCACAGCTCGCCGCCGTCACGATAGACCCAGGCACCGATGCCGGCGACCTGCAGGAAGGGTTCGGCCGCACCCAGCAGGCGCGGGCTGATCGGCCGCTCCCGACCCGCAAGCGACGGAAATGGCAAGCCAGAGCCGCCCGGCCAGCTGCTTTCCGACATGTACGTCTTCTCCCGCTCTGCACCGACGTGACCCTAACGGCGCGGCGGCGGGCGGCTTTACGCCGGCGTGATCTGCCCCGCCGCCAGGGTGAGCCAGCAGGCAGACGGGCCGCCACTGGCGAGATCGGCAAACAGCGATGGATCGGTGCCGGTCATCCACGCCTGCACGCCCATTGCTGCCAGCCGTTCAAACAAGGCGGCGCGGCGGCCGGCATCCAGATGCGCGGCGATTTCATCGAGCAGCAGGATCGGCGGCCGCCGGGCCCGCCGCGCCACCAGCGCCGCATGCGCCAGCACGATGGCGATCAGCAGCGCCTTCTGCTCGCCGGTGGAACAGCTGGCGGCCGGCATCGCCTTGGCGGCATGCGTCACGATCAGATCGGCGCGGTGCGGCCCTTCGATGGCCCGGGCGGCAGTGGCATCGCGGGCCCGGCCGCGCATGAGCCGGGCGGCCAGTTCATTGGCATCATTGCCTGCAAGCGCGATCAGGGGGCGCGCAAATGGCCCATCCGGCGCGCCCGCCAGTTCCGCCGCCAGCGCCGCCGCCACATCGGCGCGGGCATCTGCGATGGCGGCGCCGTGGTCGGCCATATCGGCCTCCAGCCCGGCCAGCCACACCGGATCGGCCGGGCCATCGGCGGTGAGCAGCCGCGTGCGTTCGCGCATCGCTGCTTCATAACGGTTCACGCGCTGGCCGTGGCCGGGGTGCAGCGCCAGCACCAGCCGATCCAGAAAGCGCCGCCGGCTGCCGCTTGATTCGCTGAACAGCCGGTCCATCGCGGGCGTGAGCCAGACCAGCGCCAGCCAATCGCTGAGCGCCGCTGCTGTTGCCGACGCGCCGTTCACCCGCACCAGCCGGCGGTCGGGCGCGGTCGCGGCCGTGCCTGTGCCGATCTGTACCTCGCCCTCTGTGGAAACCAGATGGGCCGCCACGCTCCAACCGCCCGGGCCATCCTGCCGCGCCGCATCCGAGAGCACCGCGCCGCGCAGGCCGCGCCCCGGTGCCAGCAGCGAAATCGCGTCGAGAATATTGGTCTTGCCGGCCCCATTGTCACCGGTGATCACCACCAAGCCTGACGCAGCAATGATCTGGGCGTGAGCGTGGTTGCGAAAATCGGTGAGGGTGAGGCGGGTGATCGCCGTCACAGCATCAGCAGCCGATGCCGGCCATTGTCGAAACGGTGAAAGGGAATGGGCCGCGCCGGATCATCCAGCCGCGCCGCCACATCGGCAAGAATGGCCCGGGTGATGCTGGGCAGATCAAGCTGGGCCGCCTCTTCCCAGTTGAACCAGGCGATCTCGTCCAGCTCGCCGCAGCCAGCGCCGGGATCGAGACTGACGAGATGATGCGCATCAACAGTGAAAAAGCGCGCATCAAAACGGCGCGGGCGCACCGGCGGCGTGATGGCGCGACCCACAAAGCTGAGCGGGGCCAGATGCGGCAGATGGCCGGTGGCAAGGAAATCGCGCCATTCCGGCGATTTGGTGCGTCCCGCGCCGGGCGCGCCCAACAGCAGGCCGGTTTCCTCGAACAATTCGCGCACGGCGGCGGCGGCCAGCGCCCGCGCCCGTGCGGGCGGCGCTGTCTGGTGCAGGCGGCTGGCGGTGTCGTCGTGCAATTCACTGGCGGCAGCGACGCGGAAATCGGCGGGGTGCAGCCGCCCGCCGGGGAACACCCATTTGCTGGCCATGAACACATGGCCCTTTGCCCGCCGGCCCATCAGCACGCGCGGGGCCGGATTGGGGCCAGGCCCGTCGCGGCGGATCACCAATACGGTGGCGGCATCCTTGGGCCGCAGCGAGCGGCCCTTGAGGATCGGAACATTGTCTTCATCAACCTGCATGTGGCCTCTTCTGCCACAAGCTGCGGCGTCAGACCAACGTCATCAGCGATTCAGCGGTATAATCCGTCAACTCGCCGTGGCGGTCATCACGCACCTTCAGTGCCCAATCCGGATCCACGATCAGCGCCCGGCCCACACCCACCAGATCGAATTCGTCGCGCTCCAGGCGGGCCAGCAGGCCATCAAGGCTGGCCGGCTTCGACGCTTCGCCGCCCATGCCGGCCACGAACTCGCCGGTCAGGCCCACGCTGCCAACGGTGATGGTCGGCTTGCCGGTGAGCTTTTTCGCCCAGCCGGCAAAATTCAGGCCTTCCGGGCCATCGAGTTCGGGATATTCCGGTTCCCAGAACCGGCGCTGCGAACAGTGGAACACATCCGCGCCGGCATCGGCGAGCGGGCCCAGCCAGGCGGCCATTTCGTCGGGCGTCGGGGCCAGACGGAAGCTGAAATCCTGCTGCTTCCACTGCGAAAGGCGGATGATCACCGGGAAATCCGCACCAACGGCAGCGCGCACGGCCTTCAACAGTTCGACTGCAAAGCGTGCGCGCAGCGGCAGCGTGTCACCGCCCCAGCGATCATCACGCGTGTTGGTGGCACCCCAGAAGAATTGATCGATCAGATAGCCATGTGCCGCATGGAGCTCGACACAATCAAATCCCAGCCGCTTGGCATCACTGGCAGCGCGGGCGTAGGCAGCGATGGCATCGGCGACTTCCGCATCGCTCATGATGCGGCCGTTGTCCTTGCCGGGCTTGTAGATCCCCGACGGGCTTTCGGCTTCTTCCTGCTTGGGATTGCGCCGGTTGGGAAAGGCGCCGACATGCCACAATTGCGGCGCGATCAGCCCTGCCTCGCCGTGCACGGCCTTGACCACCTGGCCCCAGCCATCAAGCGCTTGCCCGAAGAAATGTGGCACGTTGGGATCATTGGCAGCGCCGACGCGTTCAACCGCGGTGCCTTCGGTGATGATCAGGCCCACGCCGCCCGCCGCGCGTTTGCGATAATATTCGGCGACATTTTCGCCCGGCTGGCCGGATGGCGAAAAACTGCGCGTCATCGGCGCCATGACGATCCGATTCGGAAGCGTGAGGCCCTTGAGAGGGAAGGGGCGGAAGAGGGGATTGCTGCTCATGCCCGCCTCCTAGCCGGGGGAGCCGCACCGAGTCACCTGTCAATCTGACCCATCGGCCAGAGGATGGCGGGTATTGACCAGTTCCACCAGCGCCGCCGACGCGACATGGGTGTAAATCTGCGTCGTCGCGATATCGGCATGGCCCAACAGCGTTTGCACGATGCGCAGATCGGCGCCGCCTTCCAGCAGGTGGGTGGCAAAGGCGTGGCGCAGCACGTGCGGCGAAATGCGGGCGGGCGGGATGCCGGCGTCGGCGGCCAGCGCCTTGATGATCTGCCACAGCCGCAGGCGGGACAAATAGGTGGGCTTTCCCAGATCCTTGCGATTCCGGCCTGCCGGGAACAGAAATTTGGCCTCCTTGGGCACATGCACTTCCCAGGCCAGCACGGCGGCTTCGGCGCGGCGGCTTATCGGCACCAGCCGTTCCTTGTTGCCTTTCCCCAGCACCACCATGTGGCCGCGCCCGGCCTTGCAGGCGTGGCGGGGCAGCGCCACCAGTTCGCTGGCGCGCAGGCCGGAACCATAGAGCAGCTCCACCAAAGCGGCGGAGCGCAGGATGAGCGGATCATCAGGCCGGGCGCTGAGATTGTCCGCCAGCGCCGTGAACAATCGTTCGACATCGCCAGCCGCCAGCGTTTTGGGCAATGGTCGCGCTGATTGCGGCAAGGCAAGATCGCGGCCCGGATCATCGGCGCGCAGATGTTCGGCCATCAGAAAGCTGAGGAACTGCCGCACCGCGCTGGCCTTGCGCGCCGCACTGGCACGGGCCAGCGGCGCCCACTGCCGCGCCAACCGCGCCAGCGCCGCCGCATCGGC
>NZ_JANPML010000281.1:0-3613 GCF_031422795.1 Sandarakinorhabdus sp. | reverse complement strand
GCCGCGGTGACCAACCTCATCAAGAACGGCAGCTTCGAAGCCGGCAATGCTGGCACCGGTGGGTTCCTGCGATGGACAAAGTCCAACGTGCCGACCAACGCGCCGGCCACCATCATCAATTACAACAGCGCCGCGGCCTATCCGACCGGCGCTTTTGGTGAACGCGTGTTCCCCGATAACGCGATCTCGTTCAGCCCTGATGCCGCTGGCACCAAGGCCGCCTATTTCGTCGGCGATTTTTCGGCCAACGAAACCATCTCGCAGCTGACCTATCTGCCGGTGGGCAACTATCGCATTGGCTTCAGCTTCTTCTTGCCCAACAACGGCTTGGCCAACGTCGGCAACGCCAGCTTCAACGCGACCATCGTTGGCGCACCTGTGGCGGTAAGCGCGATCACGACGGGCCTGACTGGCCGGACCTGGCGAGCCGTTTCTGCGGTTGGCCAGATCACCCAGGCTGGTCATTACCAGACGGCTTTTGTGTTCAATACAAACCGGAACCCGTCGAAAGACGTTGTGATCGACCGCGCCTTTGCCATCCGGACCACCGATCCCGCGGATATTATCATCGGGGGCAATCCGGCCGCGATCCCCGAACCGTCGAACTGGATGCTGCTGCTGCTGGGCTTTGGCCTGGTTGGCGCGGTTGCCCGTCGTCGCAAGGCGGCCGTTTCCGCCTGATATCGGCATCAGACGAACATGTTCAAGTTTGCCCGTGGGGCCAGCTGCGATGGCGGTTGGCCCCATTCTTTGTGGCCGCCTGCGGGCAGGAAATTCTAGAATTGCGCTAAAATGATATATTTCGTATTTTAATTACGCAAAAAGCGGTTGACCTGCCATTTTCCTTCCCATAACAGCAGCCAGTCGCTGGTTCGCGGCGGATTTCGCGTGGGATATGAGCATGGGCACGGAGATGACCGGCGCCAACATCGTTGTGCAGGCCCTCAGTGATCTGGGGGTGGAGGTGGTGTTTGGTTACCCCGGCGGCGCTGTGCTGCCGATTTATGATGCGCTGTTTCAACAAAGCCGCATCCGCCACATCCTCGTGCGCCACGAACAGGCCGCCGTGCACGCCGCCGAAGGTTATGCGCGCAGCAGCGGCAAGGTTGGTGTCGTGCTGGTCACTTCTGGTCCCGGTGCCACCAATGCCGTCACCGGCATCACCGACGCGCTGATGGACTCGGTGCCGCTGGTGGTGCTCACCGGCCAGGTGCCGACGCATCTGATCGGCACCGATGCCTTTCAGGAATGCGACACGGTTGGCATCACGCGCCACTGTTCCAAGCATAATTATCTGGTGAAGGAGACGGCCAAGCTGGGGGCCGTGCTGCACGAGGCTTTCTATATCGCCCGTTCCGGCCGCCCCGGCCCGGTGGTGATCGATATCCCCAAGGATGTGCAGATTTTCAAGGCGCGTTACACCAAGCCGGGCACGATCAGCCACAAGACTTACAAGCCGCAAGTGAAGGGCGATCTGGCGGCCATCGAAGCGGCTGTGGACATGCTGGCCGCAGCTGAGCGCCCGATCCTGTATACCGGCGGCGGCATCGTAAACTCCGGCCCGGTGGCCAGCCAGTTGTTGCGCGACCTGGCCAAGCTGACCGGCGCGCCGGTGACGAGCACGCTGATGGGCCTGGGCACGCTGCCCGATGATCACCCGCAGTTCCTTGGCATGCTGGGCATGCACGGCAGCTACGAAGCCAATATGGCGATGAACAAGTGCGACCTGATGGTCTGCCTTGGCGCGCGGTTCGATGATCGGGTGACGGGCCGGCTGGATGCGTTTTCGCCGCACAGCCGCAAGATTCATGTCGATATTGATCGTTCCAGCTTCAACAAGACGGTGCGGGTTGATCTGACCATTCAGGGCGACGTTGGCAGCGTGATGGAAGACATGCTCAAGGTCTGGCGCGCCAAAGGTCGTGGTAATTTGGGGCATCGCGCCGCCGATCAAAAGGCGTGGTGGGAGCAGATCAAGGGCTGGCGCAGCCGCAATTCGTTCGGATTCGAGCAGAAGGGTGAGGCGCTGCTGCCGCAGAAGGCGATCCAGCGCCTGTACGAGATGACACGCGCCAAGAAGCCGATCATCTCCACCGAAGTTGGCCAGCACCAGATGTGGGCGGCGCAGCATTTCGGCTTCCACGAGCCGAACAAGTGGCTGACCAGCGGCGGGCTCGGCACCATGGGCTACGGCCTGCCGGCCGCCATCGGCGCGCAACTGGCGTTTCCGGGCGCGCTGGTGATCGATATCGCCGGCGAAGCCAGCATCCAGATGAACATCCAGGAACTGGGTACGGCGACGCAATATCGCCTGCCGGTGAAGGTGTTCATCATCAACAATGAATATATGGGCATGGTCCGCCAGTGGCAGGAACTGAACCACGGTGGGCGCTATTCAGAAAGCTACTCTGACAGTCTGCCCGATTTCGTGAAACTGGCGGAGGCCTATGGCTGGAAGGGCATCACCATTGAAGGGCCGGATGATCTTGATGCCGGCATCCAAGCCATGCTCGATCACCCCGGCCCGGTGATGGTCGATTGCCGGGTGGCCAAGCTCGCCAACTGCTTCCCAATGATCCCGTCGGGCGCGTCGCATACGGACATGATCCTGAGTGCGGCTGACGAGCGCGGCGAGGCCGATGATGATGCGAAGGCGCTGGTGTGATGAAGGGCGAGTTCAACGAGGCTCTATTGGACAAGTTTTCTGTCGCATCGGCTCACATTGATGCGGCAATCGAGCTGTTTTTTCGTTCGCGGAACCTGATCGGCGCTCACACGCTGGCCTGGGCAGCACTTGAAGTGATGCGAGCAGATGCAGATGAGGGCGAAGTTAGAACTTCAATGAGAGGAATGGAGGAGCGAATTCGTCCCGAACATCTTGTTGAATTCCGCCGCTATATGAAGTCATCATTCTATTTCTTTAAGCACTCTGGAAAGGATGATGGATTTACGAGATTTGACGCTTCTATTGTAGAGTATACAATATTTTTTGCTTGCTATGATTATCACCGTATATATGGAGCAAATACATGGAAGATGTCATACTTTTCATCCTTCTTTCTCAACCGCAACCCTGACTACCTGAAGGGAGACGGTAGAGAGTTGATGGCAAGTGTCTTTGAGTATTTTCAAGGAGATACCTCGTTCTCAAAGGGCCGAGAGTTGATTAATGAAATGTGCGACTTGGAAGAGCGAGGATTGTTTGATCCAACGAAGTTCCGGTTTCACCGGATCGAGTTATTGGCATGAAACATCTCCCCTCTGAACGGCACACGCTGTCGATCCTCGTCGACAACGAAGCCGGCGTGCTGGCCCGCATCGTCGGGCTGTTTTCGGCGCGCGGTTACAATATCGAGAGCCTGACAGTGGCCGACGTGTCGGACGATCATGCCGTGTCCCGCATCACCGTTGTCACCAACGGTCCGCCGCCGGTGATCGACCAGATCATGGCGCAGCTTGATCGGCTGGTGCCGGTGCACAAGGTGGTCGACCTGACCGATTGGGGCCCGCACGTGGAGCGCGAGATGGCGCTGGTGAAGGTGGCCGGCGTGGGCGACAAGCGCGTGGAAGCGCTGCGATTGGCCGATATTTTCCGCGCCCGGCCGGTGGATAC
>NZ_JANPML010000280.1:0-3985 GCF_031422795.1 Sandarakinorhabdus sp. | reverse complement strand
TCCAATTCGATCGGGCTGGCCCGCGTCATCGAGGCGCTGGGCGAATCACAGTCAGGGGCTGCGGAGACATGATGCCATGATCAAGCTGCTGGCCGATTATGCGGGCTATGAAGGCCTGTTCAACATCTTCCGCTACATCACCTTCCGGGCGATTGCGGCGCTGATGACCAGCCTGGCCATCGCGCTGGTGCTGGGGCCCCGCTTTATCGACATGCTGCGCGCCAAGCAGGGCAAGGGCCAGCCGATCCGCGAGGACGGGCCGGAATGGCACCTGCTCACCAAGCGCGGCACCCCCACCATGGGCGGCCTGCTCATCCTGATCGGCATGACCATCTCCACCTTGATGTGGATGGATTTGGGCAATGGCTTTGTGTGGGCCAGCTTGGCTGTCACGCTGGGTTTTGGCGCCATCGGTTTCATGGACGATTTCGACAAGGTGACCAAGCAGAGCCACAAGGGCGTTTCCGGCCGGACCCGGCTGGCCATGGAGTTCCTGATTGCCGGCCTGGCCTGTTCGTGGATTGCCAGCCGCACCGGCTTCACCCTTTATCTGCCGTTCCTGAAGGACGCCGGCCTATATCTGGGCCTGTTCTATATCGCGTTTGCCGCCTTCATCGTGACGGGTTTCGGCAACGCAGTGAACCTCACCGATGGGCTGGATGGCCTCGCCACCATGCCGGTGATCATCGCGGCAGCGGCCTTTGCGGTGATTGCCTATCTGGTCGGCAATATCCGTTTTTCGGATTATCTCGGCATCCATCATGTGCCCGGTTCCGGCGAACTGGCGGTGTTCTGCGCGGCGTTGATCGGGGCGTGTCTGGGCTTCCTGTGGTTCAACGCGCCGCCGGCGATGGTGTTCATGGGCGACACCGGCAGCCTGGCGCTGGGCGGCGCACTCGGCACCATCGCGGTGATCACCAATCACGAACTGGTGCTGCTGGTGATCGGCGGGCTGTTCGTGCTCGAAACGCTTTCAGTCATCATTCAGGTTGTCAGCTTCAAAACGACGGGCAAGCGCGTGTTCCGTATGGCACCACTGCACCATCATTTCGAAAAGAAAGGTTGGCAAGAATCGACCGTGGTGATCCGCTTCTGGATCATCGCCATCCTGCTCGCCTTGGCGGGCCTGGCGACACTGAAACTTCGGTGACCGCCATGTTCGTCAGCAGCGTCCTCCTCCTTGAACCTGCATACCCCGCACTGCGTGTGCTGCTGCGTAACCGTAGCGCACGGGGGGGGAGGACGCTGCACCGGTGATCACCTCGCCCGCCTTTGCTCAGCTGTGCTGGGGCGTGCTGGGCCTGGCCCGCACCGGCCGTGCCGTGGCCGCCGCGCTGGCCGCATCGGGCGGCGAGGTGTGGGCTTGGGACGACGGCGAAGCGGCAAGGGCGGCGTTTGAGGGCAAACTGGTCGATCTGAACACGGCTGATCTGACCGGGCTGGCGGGCATCGTGGTTTCACCCGGTGTGCCGCATTCAGCACCGATTTTCGCCGCTGCCGCCCGCCATGGCGTACCAGTGATCGGCGATACCGAGCTGTTTGCCATGACCCGCCCCCAGGCGCGCGTGGTCGGCATCACCGGCACCAACGGCAAATCGACCACCACGGCGCTGCTGCATCATCTGTGCACGACCGCCGGCATCCCCTCGGCGATGGGCGGCAACATCGGGCTGCCGATCATGGCGCAGGACGCCCTGCCCGCAAGCGGTGTGTGGGTGCTCGAATTGTCGAGCTACCAGCTCGACATCACCCACAGCCTGGCCTGCGATGTCGCCATCCTCACAAACATCACGCCCGACCATCTCGAACGCCACGGCACAATGGCCGGCTACGCCGCCGCCAAGGCGCGGCTGTTTGCCATGCAGAAGCCCGGCAGCACCGCCATTGTTGGCCGCGCCGCCCAGGCCGCGTGGACGCTGGCTTCGGGGCCGGTGCTGTTCATCGAGGATGTGGCGCTGCCATCACCGCAAAGCGACTGGCCGGCGCTGAAGGGCCCGCACAATCTGGAAAATGCCCGCGCCGCCATTGCTGCCGCCCGCGCGCTCGGCATCGCCGACGATCTGATCGCGCGCGGCCTTGCCACCTATCAGGCGCTGGCCCACCGCATGGAGCCGGTGGGCGAAAAGCGCGGCCTGCTGTGGGTGAACGACAGCAAGGCCACCAACGCCGACAGCACGGCACCGGCGCTGACCGCCTATCCGCGCCTTCATTGGATTGCCGGTGGCCGGCCCAAACTGGATGCCAGTGGCAAGGCCGATCTGTCGGCGATCCTGCCGCATCTGGGGGGCATCGTGGGCGCCTATCTGATTGGCGAAGCCGCACCGATGTTTGCCGAACAATTGCAGGGCCGGGTGCCGGTCACAAGTTCGGGCACGCTGGCGCAGGCCGTGGCCGATGTGCTGGCCGGAGCGACCGCGGGTGACGTCGTGCTGTTCAGCCCGGCGGCCGCCAGTTTTGATCAGTTCAAGGATTTTGAAGACCGCGGCGCTGCCTTTCGGGCAGCGGTTGCGGCATTGTGAGGGGGACGGCGTTGACAGGCAACAGGCGCAGCAACACCGGACGCACATTGAGCGCCGCGCTCACCCGCGGCGACCGTTCCAGTTTTGGCCGCTGGTTCTGGACCATCGACAAGACGCTGCTGGTCATCATCTTCACGCTGATCGCCGCCGGCATCGTGGCCGTGGCGGCCGCTTCGCCCGCCGCCGCGCGCCGGCTTTCGGGCACCAATCTGCGGCTGGATGATCTGTATTTCCTCTATCGCCAATTGGGCTGGGTGGCGCTGGGCCTGCCGCTGATGCTGGCCACGTCGATGCTGGATATCCGCATGCTCAAGCGGCTGGCCGTGCTGGGCACATTGGGTTGCCTGGTGGCCTTGCTGCTGGTGCCGTTCATCGGCGGCGGCACCAACGGCGCGGCGCGCTGGATTCAGCTGCCCGGCTTTCAGTTCCAGCCGTCGGAGTTCTTCAAGCCCTGCTTCATCGTCACCACCGCCTGGCTGCTCAGCCTGAAAGTGGAAGATCGCAGCCTGCCCACCATGCAGATGAGCATGGGGATATTGGGCGTGGCGGTGATCTGCCTGATCGCCCAGCCCGATGTCGGCCAATCGGCGCTGATTTCGGCAGTGTGGCTCACGCAAGCCATGCTGGCCGGCCTGTCGCTCACCATCGTCGGCGCGCTGGCCGGCGTGGGCCTGGTTGGGCTGGTCGCGGCCTATTTCACCCTCGATCACTTTGCCGCCCGTATCGACAAATGGGTGCTGGGTACCGGTGACACGTTCCAGATCGACAAGGCGCTGGATTGCTTCCGCGCCGGTGGCTGGCTGGGCACCGGGCCGGGCGAAGGCCGCATGAAATTCCGCCTGCCCGAAGCGCAGACCGATTATATCTTTTCCGTCATCGGTGAAGAATTTGGCCTGATCGCCTGCTTCATGCTGGCCGGCCTGTTCATGGGCCTGGTCGTGCGCGCGCTACTGGTGGCCATGGATGAAGAAGATCCGTTCGTGTTCCTCGCTACCGCTGGCCTTGCAGCGCAGTTCGGCTTTCAGGCGGCGATCAACATGATGGTCAATCTGGCACTGCTGCCGTCCAAGGGCATGACCCTGCCGTTCATCAGCCACGGCGGCTCCTCTTATCTGGCCATCTGTGTTGGCGCCGGCCTGTTGTTGGCACTGACCCGCTGCAATCCGTTCCTGAAGGGCCAGCCCTGGGCGCGGCCGCCCGGCAGCTTGCGCGCCGCATGACCGACAATCCCCGCCAGATGACCCCAAGTCCCGGCGGCACCTATGTGCTGTGCGCCGGCGGCACTGGCGGCCATATGGTGCCGGCGCATTGCCTGGCGCTGGAACTGATGGCGCGCGGCCACAAGGTGCATCTGGTGACGGACGAGCGCGGGCTCAGGTTCCCCGGCCTGTTCCCCGGCGTGCCGGTGACCAAGGTTGACGCCGCCTCCACCGGCCGCAGCGGCTGGCGTTCACTGCCGCAAGTGG
>NZ_JANPML010000279.1:0-3579 GCF_031422795.1 Sandarakinorhabdus sp. | reverse complement strand
GCTGGCGCGCCTGGTGCAGGGCCTTTCGGTGGGCGGCGAATATGGCGCCTCGGCGACCTTCATGAGCGAAGCGGCCCACGTCAAATGGCGCGGTTTTTTCGCAAGTTTCCAATATGTTACTCTGGTAGGCGGGCAATTGCTGGCGCTGGCACTGCTGGTGCTGCTGCAATCGCAGATGGACGAAGCGGCCCTGAAAGACTGGGGCTGGCGCATCCCGTTCGTGGTGGGGGCTGCGTGTGCAGTGCTGGTGTTCTGGCTGCGTACCGGATTGATGGAAACCGAGGCTTTTCAAACAGCCGTCGTCCCGCCGGGCACCCCGCTCAAGCGCCTGCTCGCCCACCCGCGCGAACTGCTGATTGTGCTGGCACTCACGGCGGGCGGCAGCCTGTGGTTCTACACCTTCACCACATACATGCAGAAATATCTGGTGCTGTCGGCCGGCTGGACCAAGCAGGAGGCAACGTCGGTCTCGGCGGTGGCGCTGCTGGCCTATGCCGCCATGCAGCCGCTGTTTGGTGCCGCGTCTGACATACTGGGGCGCCGCACTTTTGTGGTGAGCTTCGGCCTCATGTCGACGCTGGCCACAGTGCCGGCGCTGACCACGTTGGGCACGGCCAAACCCGGTCTGGAAAGCCTTTTCCTGTTGATCGGCTGCCTCGCCATCCTGTCGTGCTACACCGCCATTTCTGGCGTGGTGAAAGCTGAAATGTTCCCGGCGCACATTCGTGCGTTGGGGGTGGGCATGCCTTATGCGCTGGGAGTCGCGATCTTCGGCGGTTCGGCCGAATATGTGGCGCTGGCATTCAAGGGCGTCGGCATGGAATCCGGCTTTTTCTGGTATGTCACTTTCATGTCGGGGGTGGCATTGGTGGCCGCCTTGGCCTTGCCCGATACCAAGGCCAACAGCCGCATCGAAACGGATTGAAAACAACGCGTTCAGCCAGGCCCTGATCCTGGCGCGCCGCAGTTGTGTTCAGGGCCAGATCTGCGCATTCTGACCGGCATGAAGCGTCCGCATGTTTTGCCGTTCCTGGCGCTGGCGCTGCTGCTCGCCGGCTGTGGCGGCAGCGGCGGCGGGGTGGGCACAGTGCCTGCGCCGCCCCCGGCACCGACCCCCACTCCCACTCCCACGCCGACGCCCACCCCCAGCCCCTTTGACACGGTGGAATATCGCCGCTCCAACGGCGCGGTGCAGGTGCAGGCGCTGGCCGCCTATGATCGCGGTTTCAGCGGCAGCGGCATCACTGTCGCTGTCATCGATTCCGGCGTGAACCCGGCGCTGGGCGAATTTGCCGGCCGCATTTCGCCGGCCAGCCGTGATGTTGCCTCCACCCGGGCGCTGGCCGATGAACGCGGCCATGGCACATCGGTCACCGGCATCCTGCTGGCGGCGCGCAATGGCAGCGGCATCCACGGCGTTGCCCCGCAGGCAATCCTGCTGGCCCTGCGCGCCGATACGCCGGGCAGCTGTGACGATCAGGGCTGTTCCTATACCGGCACGGCCATTGCCGCGGGCCTCACGGCAGCGGCCGACGCCCGCGCCCGTGTTGTCAATGTCTCATTGGGCGGCACTGGCACCGCGAGCGCGGAACGCACGGCGGCAGCGCGACTGGCCGCAGCCGGCGGCATTCTGGTGCTGTCGGCCGGCAACGAAAGCCTGTCCACGCCGCAAAGTTTCGCCAACCAGCTTGTCGCCGTGTCCCAGGCCACCACCATCGTTGTCGGCGCGGTGACCAGCAGCAACGAAATCACCAGCTTCTCCAACCGTGCCGGGGTGCTGGCACCGAATTTTCTGGTCGCACCGGGCGTGGAGCTGCGCAGCTTCAATCAGGATGGCGCGGCGTTTCTCTACAGCGGCACTTCGGTGGCGGCGCCGGTGGTTTCGGGCGCGGTGGCCCTGTTGGCGCAGGCGTTCCCGGCGCTCACCGGCGCGCAGATCGTCGACATCCTGCTGCGCTCCGCCGATGATCTGGGCGCTGCCGGCACCGACGAGATTTACGGCCGCGGCCTGCTCAACATCGCCCGCGCGTTCCAGCCGCTGGGCAGCAGCAGCATCGGCGGCCAGCAAGTGGCGATAACCACGGGCGGCACGCTGGGCGCCGCGCTCGGCGATGGCGGGCCGCTCACCAGTGCGCTGGCCGCTGTGGCCATCAAGGATGGTTATGGCCGGGCGTTCACGGTCGATCTGGGGCAGGGGCTGGTGGCAGCACCGCCGGGCCGCCTTGCCGGCCGATTGCTGGCCACACCAACACAAACCGCCAGCATTGCCGCAGGCAACAGCGCCACAGAATTTTCCTTGGTGGGTGAAAATCGCAGCCTCTGGTCTGGTGATCGCGCCACGCTGGCCGCGCTTGCGCCCGGCCAGCAGCCGCAATCCAGCCCGATCGGCCATGTCCGCCTCGCGCTGGCCGGCGGCTCCGTGCTGGTTGCTGGCCATGGCGAAGCCGTGGCGGGACTGGTGGCGCTGGCCGAGCCATCGGGTCGCGGCCCTGATCTCGTCACCGCCGATCCGGCACTGCCGCTGGGCAGCCGGGCGCTGGGCGGGGCGGCGTTCGCGCAGCCGGTGGGCGGATTTACCCTGACGGCCGGCTTCGGCCAGTCGATGTTGCCGGCGCGCGATCGGGAGGCCACCGCCCTGCAATCGACCGCCATTGTTCGCCTGTCCCGCGCCGTTACGCCGGGCCTGGAACTGGCGGCGTTGCTGCGGCTGGATGCCGAACGCGGCAGCCTGATGGGCACGCGCCTGTCCACCGGCTTTGGCCTGGCGGGCGGCACCACCACCAGCCTTGGCTTTGCTGGCCGGCTGGCGCTTGGCCCGCGGGCGCGGCTGTCGGGGGAATGGCGTCGGGCCAGCAGCCGGTTTGATCTGGCGCGCAGCGGCCTGATTGCGAGCGCCGGCGCCTTCACCGGCGATGCCGCCAGCCTGGCGCTCACGCTGGATGGTGCGGCGTCGTCAGGCGATTCGCTCACGCTGGCCGTCACGCGCCCGCTGGCCTTGTCGGGCTCGTTGTGGCTGCTCGGGCGGGCTGATCCTGTCAGGGCTGGCCCCACCGTGCGCGAAACCGCCGCCGAGGCGCTGTATGCCGTGCCGCTTGTTGCCGGGCAGCTGCAATTCAGCCTGTTCCACCGCGAACACCCCGGCCACATCGCGGCCAGCCCCGATGACGATGGCGCGGCAGTGCGGTTTTTCCTGCGCTGGTAACTTCCATCCACAGTCAAATTGCCGTCAGGCGAACGCAGGGGCTGGCGCTACAGGGGGTTATGGGCTTAAGGCTTTTCTCCCATGACGCGGTATATTTTCATCACCGGCGGCGTGGTCTCCTCGCTCGGCAAAGGACTCATGGGTGCCTCTCTGGCTGCCCTTTTGCAGGCGCGCGGCTACAAGGTTCGCATTCGCAAGTTCGATCCCTATCTGAACGTCGATCCCGGCACGATGAGCCCGTATCAGCACGGCGAAGTCTATGTGACGGACGACGGGGCGGAAACTGATCTCGATCTTGGCCACTACGAACGTTTCACCGGCGTGCCATCGCGCAAGACCGACAATATCACCTCGGGCCGGGTTTATTCCGACATCAT
>NZ_JANPML010000278.1:0-2594 GCF_031422795.1 Sandarakinorhabdus sp. | reverse complement strand
CCACGACGGTCCACAGCAGCAGGCTGGGGAAATCCCGTTCCTTCAGGCCCATGGCGAGCACGCGATCAGACAGGTTGCTCATACTGGAGCTCCAGCAGCGAGGCTTTTCAGCACGGCATCGCGCGGGCCATCGGCGACGATCTTGCCGCCGGCGATCACCACCACCCGATTGACCAGTTTCAACATGGCCTGACGATGGGTGACGAGCAGGAAGGTGCGCCCTGCCAGTTCGGGTTCGAGGCGGGCTACCAACTGCGCTTCATTCTGGTTGTCCATGGCGCTGGTGGGTTCATCGAAGATCAGGATGGGCGGTTTGCCGGCCAGCGCGCGGGCGATGGCAATGCCCTGTTTCTGGCCGCCCGACAGGCCTTCGCCGCGATCGGCCAGAGTAAGATCAAAGCCGTTTTCGAGCGCGCCGACCACATCGTAGGTGCCCGACAATTTGGCGACGCGGATCAGTTCATCATCACCCAGCGTTGGATCGGTGAGGGTGATGTTGTCGCGGATCGAGCCGGAAAACAGCGTCACGTCCTGCAGCACGGCGCCGATGTTGATCCGCAGATCATCGGGGTGCAGCTGGCGGATATCGGCGCCGTCGATCAGCACCTGGCCTTGATCGGGCTGATAGAGGCCAAGCACCAGCCGGGCGATGGAGGATTTGCCCGAACCGACGCGGCCGACGATGGCCACGCGTTCACCCGGTTCAATACGCAGCGACACACCCGACAGCACAGATTGGCCCTTGCCGGGATATTTGAAGCTGACATCGCGCAGTTCGATGGCGCCTTTCAGCCAGGTGCGACGCACACTGGTGGTGCTGCCGGCTTCCAGCGGGTTGGACATGAACTGATCGAGGCGGGTGATCGCCGCGCGTGTGGCCGAAAGCCGGGTGAGCAGGCCAGCGACCTGGCCCAGCGGCGCCACCACCCGGCCGGAGAGGATCGAGACGGCAATCAGTGCGCCCGACGACAATTCGCCGGCCGTGATCAGGAACACGCCGTGGATCAATGTGCCAACATAGGCGATCGTCTGGGCCGAAGCGGCGACGTTGATGGCGACAGCCGACAGCAGCCGGCTGGACAGCGCGCTGCCGGCATTATCGGTCATGGCGCGGTTCCAGCGGGCTTCCAGCATCGGGCCGGCGCGGCCTGCCTTCACGGTTTCAAGGCCCGCAACCGTTTCCACCACCACGCCCTGTTTGGAAAAGCCCTGGCCCAGATTTTCACGCGCCAGCCGATCGAGCGTGGGCTGGATGGCAAAGCTGGTCACCACCACCAACGGGATCATCAGCATCGGTACCAGCACCAATTGCCCACCGATGGCAGCGATCACGCCCAGGAACAACAGCGTGAACGGCAGATCGACCAGTGCGATCAACGTCGTGCTGGCCAAAGTCTCGCGGATGGTTTCCAGTTCGCGCAGCAGGCCGGCAAACGCCCCCGACGACCCCTGGCGATCGGCCAGACGCAGGCCGAGCAGCCGCGAAAACATCTGGTTGCCCAGGGCAGCATCGACATCGCGCCCGGCCACATCGACAAACCAGCCGCGCAGCACGCGCATGATGAAATCAAACACCAGCACCACGACCATGCCCGCCGCCAGTGCCATCAACGATTCAGTCGCGCCCGATGGCACGATGCGGTTGTAGACCACCATCGAGAACAGCGACGAGGCCAGTGCGAAGATATTGGTGAACACCGCCGCCAGCGCCGCCCGGCCATAGGTGCCACGGTGCGCCAGCAAGGCATCGGCCAGCCAGGCCGGCAGAAACTTCAACAGGAAATCGTTCACGGTTGCTGCTCGCGATTCTGGCCATCGACCAGTTGTAAAATGGTTCCGCGCCGGGCCAGCAGCAGCCAGCGTGCCATGTCAAGCCGGATTTCGGCATCCACCAGCCCCAGCCCGGTATCCAGCGCCTCGCGTTCAGCGGCAAGCAGGTCGAACAAGGTGCCGCGCGCGGCGTTGAACCGCAGGCCGAACAATTCGCGCGCCCGCATCGCTGAAACCACGGCGCGCTGCTGGGCCGGCAGGGCGGCACTGCGGGTGCGCAGTTCGGCTTCGGCCTCTTCCAGTTCGCGGGTGGTTTCGGCGCTGATGCGGGTGGCGGCCAGTTCGGCCCGGCGGGCAGCGGCCGATAGTTCCGATACACGCGCGGCCTCGGCACCACCGGTGGAGAAGCGGGTGGTGAGCGAAACCGTGGCGCGCACATCGTAATCCGGGCGGCCATCCCTGGCGATATCATAGGCCGAGCCGGAAACGCGCGCTTCCAATCGGGGCAGGCGATCGGCCTTGGCCGCGCGGGCGGTGGCCTTGCGGGCAAGCGCGTCTGCCCTGGCGGCGCGCACATCGGGTGTTTCGATCACGCCGGGATCTTCAGGCGGCGGCAGCGCGCGCGCCGGGCTTTCCGGCAACTTTCCCCATAGTTCGGCGATCCGGGCACTGGCGGCGGCATCGCGGCGCTGTGCGTCGGCCAGCCGGGTTTGCGCCTGGGCCGCGGCGGCATCGGCGCGCGCCTTGTCGGCGGTGCTTTCGGCGCCGGCGTCGGCGCGCTTGCCCACCATCATCGCCAGCCGGTCCAGCCGCTTGGCATGGCC
>NZ_JANPML010000277.1:0-2913 GCF_031422795.1 Sandarakinorhabdus sp. | reverse complement strand
CCATTGCATCGGCCTGATCACCATGATGGACATCGTGCGCGCGGTAAACCATCCCATCGCCACCAAGGATGAAGCCGGCCGCCTGCGCGTTGCCGCCGCCACCACCGTGGGTGATACGGGCTTTGAACGCACCGAGGCGCTGCTTGATGCCGAGTGCGATCTGATCATTGTCGATACCGCGCACGGCCACAGCGACCGCGTGGCCGAAGCGGTGGCACGCATCAAGAAGCACAGCAATTCAGCCCAGGTGATCGCCGGCAACGTGGCGACCGCTGCTGCGGCGATGGCGCTGATCGATGCCGGTGCCGCTGGCATCAAGGTTGGCATCGGCCCGGGTTCGATCTGCACCACGCGCGTGGTTGCCGGCGTGGGCGTGCCGCAATTGACCGCGGTGATGGATACCGCCGAAGCTGCTTGGATACTGGGCATTCCGGTGATCGCCGATGGCGGCCTGCGCACCAGCGGTGATGTGGCCAAGGCGCTTGCCGCCGGGGCCAGCGCCGTGATGGTGGGCAGCCTGTTGGCCGGCACCGAGGAAGCGCCGGGCGAGACCTTCCTGTGGCAGGGCCGCACCTACAAATCCTATCGCGGCATGGGCAGCGTGGGGGCCATGGCGCGCGGTTCGGCAGACCGGTATTTCCAGCAGGACATCAAGGATCAGCTGAAACTGGTGCCGGAAGGCATTGAAGGCCAGGTGCCCTACAAGGGCCCGGCAAGCAATGTCTTGCACCAGTTGGTGGGCGGGGTGAAGGCGGCGATGGGCTATACCGGTTCGGCGACGCTGGAACTGTTCCGGGAACGGGCGGAATTCATCCGCATCACCAATGCCGGCCTGAAGGAAAGCCACGTTCACGACGTGACCATCACCCGCGAAGCCCCCAACTACCCGACCGGCGGATGATCCCCGCTGCCCGCCTTCAGGCCGCCATCGAAATTCTGGATCAGGTGATCACCGCTGCCCGTGACGGCGGCGCGGCGGCAGACATCATCATCCAGCGCTATTTCAGCACCCGCCGTTACGCGGGATCGAAAGACCGGCGTGCGGTGCGCGATCTGGTGTTTGCGGTGATCCGGGCCTTGGGCGAACGGCCATTTTCCGGCCGCGCTGCCGTGATCGGCCATGCCCGCGCCCATGATCCTGAACTGCTGGCGTTGTTCGGCGCCAGCGGCCATGCCCCGCCGGCGCTGGTGCACGGCGAGCCGTCGGCCACCACCGGCCTGGCGCCGGCTTGGCTCGAACGGATGCTGATCGAGCGGTTTGGCGATGATGCCGAACGGCAGGTGACGGCATTGCTCGATCGGGCGCCGCTGGATGTGCGGGTGAACGCCGTGCGGGCGACGCGTGAAGCTGTGCTGGCCGATCATCCCGATTGGGAAATGCTGCCGAAGACGGCCCACGGCGTGCGGCTGCCCAACGGCACCAATGTGGAAGCGCTGCCGGAATATGGCGAAGGCCTGATCGAAGTGCAGGACGCCGGCAGCCAGATCGCGGCCGCTGCGCTGCTGGCGCGGCCAGGCGAGACGGTGGTGGACCTGTGCGCCGGAGCCGGCGGCAAGACGCTGGCGCTGGCGGCGGATATGGCCGGAACGGGCCGGTTGATCGCTTGCGATACCGATCGCGGCCGGCTGAGCCAGTTGCCGCCGCGGGCGACACGCGCGGGTGCAGCGGTGGAATCGCGGTTGCTCAATCCCGGTGCGGAAGCCAGCGCGCTGGCCGATCTGATGGGCAGCTGCGATGCCGTGCTGATCGATGCGCCCTGTTCGGGCAGTGGGACGTGGCGGCGCAACCCCGAAAGCCGCTGGCGCCTCAATCCGGCCCGGCTGGAACGGCTGGTGGCGACCCAGGCGATGCTGATCGAACTGGCGACACTGCTGCTGAAACCGGGCGGGCGCATCGTTTATATCGTCTGTTCGCTGCTGCCGGCCGAAGGCGAAGCGCAGCTGGCCGCGACGCCGAATCTGGCCGCGTGGCAGACCCGCGTGCTCACCCCGGCTGATGATGGGTGCGACGGCTTTTTCATCGCGCAGTCATCCCGGCTTTGATAAGACGGATCGCAGGGAGAGATTTCATGCGTGTGACGTTGTTGCTGCCGATCCTGTTTTTTGCCTCTGCTGCCGTGGCCGCGCCGGGCCGCGATGATCAGCTGAAACCGGTGTCGCTGCAACTCGCTGCCACCGGCCAGGCCGCATTGGCTGCCGGCAAGCCGCAGGACGCCATCGACAGTTTTGAAGCCGCGCTGGCTAGCGATCCGCGCAACGTGGCGGCGTTTTCTGGCATCGCCACCGCCTATGAAAAACTGGGCCTGCCCGGCAAGGCGGTGAAATATTACCGCGAAGCCCTCGCCCTGAACCCGTCTGACGTGCCGGCGCTGGAAGGCCAGGGCCGGGCGCTGGTGGCGCGCGGCGCGACGGCGCGGGCGCAGATCAACCTCGCCCGCATCAAGGCGCTGTGCAAGGTCGATTGCGGTGCCGCAACCCGGCTGGAAGGGGCCATCGCCAAGGCGATGACGCAAGCCAGCGTGGCGCCGGTGAAGGGCAAGACCACACAGGAGTGAGGGGCTGACATCTCCCGCCCTGCACGGGCGAGGGAGATGGCTTATCCCAACCGCGCCGCTGCCTTGGCAAAGGCTTCCACCGGTACGGTTTCCGCCCGCGCGTCGGGCCTGATGCCTTCGGCTTCCATCGCTTCCAGTGCGCCGGGCAGGCCCTTCAGGCTGGCGCGCAGCATCTTGCGGCGCTGGCCAAAGGCCGCCGCCGTGAGCGCGGCAAGACGGGCGGGCGTGGCGGCTGACATGGGCGTGGCCGGCACGAGGTGGACCACGGCGCTTTCCACCTTGGGCGCCGGCACGAAGGCGCGGGCCGGCAGGGTGAGCGCGATTTTCGGGGTGGAGCGCCACTGCGCCAGCACGGCCA
>NZ_JANPML010000276.1:0-3063 GCF_031422795.1 Sandarakinorhabdus sp. | reverse complement strand
CCGTTCTCAGGCCAGCACTACTATCAGTCATGCGAAACTCGCTCATTGTCACTTATGCCCCTCAACCATACGAGGGGAACAAACCGGGGTCACGCGCCTTCTTTGCCGCAGCGGCACTTGTCCCCGATATCCACAGGCCGGCTCGCCCTGCCGCCTGTGCGTCCCCCGCCCGAAGCCACCACAACTTGTGTCTGGCCGGCCTCGATACGCTATTGATAGTGCCACAGCCGGTTCAGCGCGCAAGCCCAATGTTTGCTTGACGTCACCTGAAACGCCAGCCGAAACGGTTGAATCAGCATGGAATCATCCACAAGACGGCTGGATTCAGGCGACCGCAGATTCGTTTCATCAAGGGCTTATGTAAAAATCCTGCAACATGTCGTCAGGCGCCGGCGGCGAAAATATGGACGCTTCGCCGCGGCCGGCTTACAGATTGGCCGGCAACCCGTGACCAAATGGCAACAGGATATCCCCCCATGACCGCCGCACCCCTGATCCGCGAGGAAGACGTCATCACCTCGGTGGCCGATGCGCTGCAATACATCAGCTACTTCCACCCGATGGATTATATCCGCGCCCTCGGCCGTGCCTATGAAGCGGAAGAATCACCCGCAGCCAAGGATGCCATCGCCCAGATCCTGACCAACAGCCGCATGTGCGCCGAAGGTCACCGCCCGATCTGTCAGGACACCGGCATCGTGGTCGCTTTCGTGAAAGTTGGCATGAACGTCCGCTGGCAAGCCACGAAAACTGTTCAGGAAATGGTGAACGAAGGCGTGCGCCGCGCCTATCTGCACCCCGAAAACAAGCTGCGCGCTTCCATCGTGGCCGATCCCGCCTTCACCCGCGTGAACACCCGCGACAACACGCCGGCCGTGGTCCACATCGAACTGGTGCCGGGCGACCATGTCGAAATCCTCGTTTCGGCCAAAGGCGGCGGCAGCGAAAACAAGGCCAAGTTCGCCATGCTCAACCCCAGCGATTCGATCCGGGATTGGGTGGTGAACACGGTGCCGTTGATGGGCGCCGGCTGGTGCCCGCCCGGCATGCTGGGCATCGGCATCGGCGGCACGGCGGAAAAGGCGATGATTCTGGCCAAGGAATCGCTGATGGAGCCGATCGACATGGCCGAGCTCAAGGCACGCGGGCCGCGTTCCCCCATCGAGGAACTGCGCATCGAGCTGTATGATGCGGTGAATGATCTCGGCATTGGCGCGCAGGGCCTGGGCGGGCTGTCCACCATCCTCGATGTGAAGATCCTCGACACGCCGACCCATGCTGCGTCGAAACCGATCGGCATGATCCCCAACTGCGCCGCCACCCGCCACGCGCATTTCACGCTCACCGGCAATGGCCCCGCCTATCTGGAACCGCCGAACCTCGCCGAGTGGCCGCAGGTCAACTGGACGCCCGACAAGGCGTCCAAGCCGGTCAATCTCGATACGCTCACCCCGGCCGAAGTCGCCAGCTGGCAGCCCGGCGATCGCTTGCTGCTCAGTGGCAAGATGCTCACCGGCCGCGATGCCGCCCACAAGCGCATGACCGACATGCTGGCCCGCGGCGAGACGCTTCCCGTCGATTTCACCAACCGCGTGATCTATTATGTCGGCCCGGTCGATCCAGTCGGCGACGAGGTGGTTGGCCCCGCTGGCCCCACCACGGCCACCCGCATGGACAAGTTCACCGAAGCCATGCTGGCGCAGACCGGCCTGATCGCCATGATCGGCAAAGCCGAACGTGGCCCCATGGGCATCGAGGCGATCAAGCGCCACAAGGCCGCCTATCTGATGGCAGTGGGCGGCGCTGCTTATCTGGTGGCCAAAGCCATCAAGCGCAGCCACGTCGTCGCGTTCGAGGACCTCGGCATGGAGGCGATTTACGAATTTGATGTCAAGGACATGCCGGTAACGGTTGCCGTCGATTCCGAAGGCACCAGCGTCCACAATACGGGCCCGGCAGACTGGAAAGCCCGTATTGCCCGCGCCAAGCAACCCGCCTGATCCGGCCGACATGATAATGGCCCGCCCGGCGGCCATCCTGTTCGACATGGATGGCCTGCTGCTCGATACCGAGCGGCTGATCCAGGATGCCATGATCGCGGTGATGGCCGATCTGGGCTTTGCCATGGGCAGCGCCGATTATGCCGAGCTGATCGGCCGGCCGGAACCGGCGAGCCGGGCCATCATGCAAGGGCGCTTTGGGACGGGGCTGGATTATGATGTGATGCGCGCCGAGGTGCGGCAGCGCATCCGGGCCGAATGGGGGCCGATCCGGCCGCTGAAGCCAGGCGCGGCAGCGCTGCTGGCCCAGGTGAACGCGGCCGGCATTCCGGCCGCCATCGTCACCTCGTCCGAACAGGCGCTGGCCCGCGCGCACATGGGCCATGTCGGGCTGCTGGATGGATTCGCCACCATCATCGGCTGCGATGACGTTGCCAACGGCAAGCCCCACCCCGAACCCTATCTGGCTGCGGCCGCCCGGCTTGGCGTTTCGCCCGCCGCAGCATTGGCGCTGGAAGACAGCCACAACGGCATCATCGCGGCCCACGCGGCGGGCGTGCCGGTGATCATGGTGCCCGATCTGTTGCCCGCCACGGCCGAGATCAGGCCGCGCCTGCTGGCGGTGGCCGATGATCTGCACCAGGTCGGCCGCTGGCTGGCCGCGACGGACTGAGGCTGACGGGGCTGTTCAGCCTGCTGAAAGCCAGTCTGGTCTTCATTGGCAACAGGCAAGATCACGATACCGGGAGAGAGAATCATGAGCGGGCTCAACGTGCTGGCAGGAATGTCGGCCCAGGCGATGCGTGTCGCCGGAGTGCTGGCCATGCTGGGCCTCGCCGCCTGCAGCACCAACCAGCGGCCATCGCGCCCGCAGGCAGCCGCCCCGGCGCCGGTGACCGCCGTGGCGCCCACCACCCCCACCCGCATCGTGCCCGACGCGGTGGCCGCCAGTGCCGAGGTGGTGTGGGCCCTGCGCGGCGGCCTGAACGTGGCGGCGCTGCTTTGTCAAAATCGTTCACTTGCAAATGATTATAATCAAATCCTCAAAGTTCATCGGGACATT
>NZ_JANPML010000275.1:0-4965 GCF_031422795.1 Sandarakinorhabdus sp. | reverse complement strand
CGGGTCGGGCTAAGCGCTGCGACAATTCGTACAAGGCCGTTTGAGAAGGACAGGGGCTGACCCATGGCTGGAGCCAAGACCCACCAATTTCACATCCTCAACCCGTCATCGCGTCCGCTGATGATGTCGACGGCGGTGTTGATCCTCGCCGCCGGTGCCGTTGGCTGGATGCACAAGACCGGTTGGGGCATGCCCACCTTCGTCGCCGGCTTTGCCGCCGTTTGCACCATGTTCTTCCTGTGGTGGAAGGATGTCGTTCACGAAGCCAACACTGGTGATCACACGCCGGTCGTGCAGCTGCATCACCGCTATGGCATGATCCTGTTCATCGCTTCGGAAGTGATGTTCTTCGTCGCCTGGTTCTGGGCCTATTTCAACGCCGCGCTCTTTCCGTCGGTGCACGAAGGCATCGAAGGCGTGTGGCCGCCCAAGGGCATCGAGCTGCTCGATCCGTTCGTCTTCCCGCTGCTGAACACGTTGATCCTGCTGCTGTCGGGCACCGCCGTCACCTGGGCGCACCACGCGCTGATCCATGATGACCGCAAGGGCCTGAAGCAGGGCCTGTGGGTGACGATCGTGCTCGGCCTGCTGTTTACCTGCGTGCAGGCTTACGAATATTATCACGCCGAATATGGCATGGCCGACAGCATCTATGGTGCTGCCTTCTATATGGCGACCGGCTTCCACGGCTTCCATGTCGTTGTTGGCACCATCTTCCTGATGGTCTGCCTCGCCCGCACCTACAAGGGTGACTTCACCGCGCGCCACCACTTCGGTTTCGAAGCGGCGGCCTGGTACTGGCACTTTGTCGACGTGGTGTGGCTGTTCCTGTTCATCGCCATCTATGTGTGGGGTTCGAACTTCGGCGCAGCTGTGGCCCACCACGCGCTTGGCTGATACCCCCACTCCGGTTCAGGTTGCACTGAGGGGCTGCTGTCCACGCTGTGGCGGCGGCCCCTTGTTCGTTGGCCTGCTCAAGATTGTACCGCGCTGCACGAACTGCGGGCTGGATTATGTCCGCTTCAACGTGGGTGACGGCGCCGCGCCGTTCCTGATCTTCATCGTTGCCACCATCGTGATTATCGCCAGCCAGGTGACCGAAGCCAAGCTCGCCCCGCCATGGTGGGTGCATGTGCTGCTGTGGGGGCCGCTCACCATCGGCCTGTCGCTGGGCCTGATGCGGCTGGCCAAGGGGCTGTTGGTCGCACTTGAGTTTCGCAATGATGCCGGCGAGGGGAAGGCGTGACTCGCCGCATCCCCATCATCCCCACTATCATCACCGCCGTCGGCATCCTGATCCTGTGCGGCTTGGGCAAATGGCAACTCGATCGCCGCGAGTGGAAGCGTGACCTGATCGAGCGTCTGGCCGCTGCGCCCAACCTGCCCGAGGTGACGCCGGAAGAATTCCGCGCCGCGATGATGGGTGATGCATCGGTGCAATATCGCCGCGCCAGAATCGATTGCCGCGCCGGACCGAAGAAGCCCTATGATCTGCGTCCCGGCAGTTCTGCGCGCGGCACCTCGGGCTTTTTCGTCGTCGTTTCGTGCCGGCCCAACAATCGCCCGCCCGACATCGTTGCGGTGGCGGGCTGGACCAAGCGTGTCGACGCCAAGGACCAGATCATCAACCTCGACCACCAGCTCAGCGGCGTGGTGATCGAAAATCCCTATGGCGATGCACCGGATCGGCCGCGTTTCATGCTGATTCCAGACGGGGCCATCCCGCCGCTGGCGCGCCCGCAGCCGCCGCGCGCCGCCGATCTGCCCGACAATCACCTGGCCTATGCCGGGCAATGGTTCGGCCTCGCCATCGTGCTGGCCGCGATCTTCGGCCTCTATCTGCGGCGGCGCATGGTTGCACCCAGCGCCAAGCCCGAATAACGGGAAGCCGTCATGCGCTATGTCTCCACACGGGGCTCTGCCCCAATCCTTGATTTCGAAGCCGCCACGCTCGCCGGTCTGGCCAGCGACGGCGGGCTTTACGTCCCGGAAAGCTGGCCGCGCTTCAGCGAGGCTGAAATCGCGGCGATGGCTGACCTGCCTTATGTCGAGATCGCGGTGCGTGTCTGCCAGCGCTTCACCGCCGGCAGCCTTGATGAAACGGCGCTGCGGACCATCTTCACCGCCGCCTATGGCCGTTTTGCTCACGCCGCCGTGGTGCCGCTGAAGCAGCTCGATCATCGCCACTACCTGCTCGAACTGTTCCACGGGCCAACTTTGGCCTTCAAGGATGTCGCCCTGCAGGCGCTGGGGCTGGTGTTCGAGCGATTCCTTGCCCAATCGGGCCGCCACATCACCGTGATTGGCGCGACATCGGGCGACACCGGTTCGGCTGCCATTGATGCGCTGGCCGGCCGGTCGCGCGTTGAAGTCTATATGCTGCATCCGCATGGCCGGGTCAGCGAGGTGCAGCGCCGGCAGATGACGACGGTGCTGGATGGCAACATCCACAATATCGCCATCGAAGGCAATTTCGACGACGCCCAGGCCATCGTGAAGGCGATGTTCAACGATGCCGCCTTTGCCGCCCGTTTTCCGTTGGCCGCTGTCAACAGCATCAACTGGGCGCGCCTGCTGTTCCAGATCGTCTATTATTTCACCTCGGCGCTGTCCTTGGGCGCACCGCACCGGGCCGTGTCTTACGCGGTGCCAACCGGCAATTTCGGTGACGTGTTCGCCGGCTATGTCGCGGCGCAAATGGGCCTGCCCATCGATCGCCTCGTGGTCGCCACCAACCGCAACGACATTCTCCACCGCGCGCTGACTAGTGGCGATTACAGTGCCGGCACGGTGGCCCCCACCGATGCGCCGTCGATGGATATTCAGGTGTCATCGAACTTCGAACGGCTGCTGTTCGACCTGTCGGGACGTGATGGCGCTGCGATGGCCGCTGCGATGGCCGAATTTGAAGCCACGAAAAAGCTCGTCCTGCCAGAAGCCTGGCGCGCCAAGGCCGATGGCCTGTTCACCTCCGCCCGCGTTGACGCCGATGAAATGGCGGACACCATGCGCTGGGCGCTGACACAAACCGGCGAACTGCTCGATCCGCATACGGCCATCGGTCTTGCAGCGGCCCGGCGCGACACGGGCAGCGCTCCGATGGTGACACTGGCTACTGCCCATCCGGCCAAGTTTCCAGCCGCCGTGCGGGCAGCCACCGGCGTCCATCCTGATCTGCCGGCGCGTCTGGCTGATCTGATGACGCGCATCGAGCGTTACGACATCGCGCCGGCCAGCCTGCAGGCCATCGAAGCCTATGTTGCGGAACGTGCGCGCGCCAAATGACCGAACCGCAGATCACCACCCTCACCAACGGCTTGCGAGTCGCCAGCTGGGCGCTGCCTGGCCTTGAAACCGCGGCCGTCGCGCTGACGGCCGAGACGGGCTCGCGCTTTGAGCGGCCCGAGCTGAATGGCCTTGCCCATCTGTTCGAACATATGGTGTTCAAGGGCACGCAGCGCCGTTCCGCCCGCGCCATTGCCGAAGAGATGGAGGATGTCGGCGGGCAATTGAACGCCTGGACCAGCCGCGACACCACCATGTTCCACGCCCGCATCCTGGCGCGCGATCTGCCGTTGGGCGTCGATCTGATCGCCGATCTTGTCAGCGGCGCCCGCTTCGACCCGGATGACATTGTCCGCGAAAAGGAAGTCGTGCTGCAAGAACTGGGCGAGGCCCGCGACACGCCCGATGACATCGTGTTCGATCATCTGCAGGAAGCCGCCTACCCGGGCCAGGCGCTCGGCCGTTCCATCCTGGGTGACGAGGCCAGCCTGGCCCGCATCACCCGCGATGATCTGCTGGCGTGGCAGGCTGATCATTATGCGCCGCAGCGGCTCACGTTGGTCGCTGCCGGCAAGGTTGATCATGATGCGCTCTGCCGCCTCGCCGAAGTTGCCTTTCCGGCGGCGTCTGGCACGGCCGCCACCGCAACTGGCGAGACCGTGCAGTTTCACCCCGGCCGCCACCACGATGCCCGCCGCATCGAGCAGGCGCAGCTCACCGCCGGCTGGGCCGCGCCCGGCCACCATGATTCGGCGCAGGATGCTGCGTTGTTGTTCACGCTGGCCGCGGGCGGCGGCATGTCTTCACGCCTGTTCCAGCAGGTGCGTGAAGAGCGTGGCCTGGCCTATAGCGTGTCGGCCTCGCTGCAGCCTTATGTCGATGCCGGTCTGTTGAGCGTCCATGCCGCCACCGATCCGAAGCAGGCGGCAGCCGCGCGCGACCTGATCATGACCGTGCTGCACGAAACCGCTTCGGGCCTGGAACAGGCCGAGCTCAATCGCGCCCGCGCGCAGGCCGTGGCCGGCCTGTTGATGGCGCTGGAAGGCCCACAGGGCGCGTCTGATTATCTGGGCCGCAGCCTGATCGTGCACGGCCGTTTTCTGCCGCCGGCCGAATTGGTGGCGCGCATCGAAGCTGTCACGGTTGATGCCGCCCGCGCTGCCGGTGCCGCCATGCTGGCCGCCGCGCCGGCCCGCGCCGAGATCGGCCGCCATAAGGCTGCTGCATGACCAGTCTCGCCACCCTCGTTACCGAGCCTTGGGCCGATTTCGGGCTGGTGGACTCGGGCCACGGAAAAAAGCTGGAGCGTTATGGCCGCTTCCGCTTCATCCGCCCGGAACCGCAGGCGATGTGGGCACCGGCCAGTACCGAATGGAAGGCCGATGGCGAGTTCATCGGCGGCAGCGATGAAGAGGGCGGCGGCCGCTGGCAATTGTCGGCCAATGTGCCCGATCGCTGGGAAATGAAGCGGCCATCGCCGGGCGGTGAAGTGAGCTTCTGGGCCAACAACACGCCATTCCGCCACCTTGGCTTCTTCCCCGATATGGGCGGCCAGTTCGATTGGCTGGCCAGCCGTATCAAGCCTGGCGACCGGGTGATGAACATGTTCGGCTATACCGGCGTTGGCAGCCTGGTGGCGGCCCGCGCCGGCGCGACGGTGACGCATGTCGATGCCAGCAA
>NZ_JANPML010000274.1:0-5805 GCF_031422795.1 Sandarakinorhabdus sp. | reverse complement strand
GTCGTGCACGTTGGTCACCCAATCGCGCAGGGCTTCGTTCATGGCGTCTTTTAGCGTTCTGCTGCCGCTTTCGACGGCGCGCACTTCCGCACCCAGCAGTTTCATGCGGAAGACGTTGGGGGCCTGCCGCTCGATATCACGGGCGCCCATGAAGATGGTGCACGGCAGCCCGAATCGCGCCGCGACGGTGGCGGTGGCCACGCCGTGCTGGCCAGCGCCGGTTTCGGCGATGATCCGCGTCTTGCCCATGCGGCGGGCGAGAAGAATCTGGCCGATGCAATTGTTGATCTTGTGCGCGCCGGTGTGGTTCAGCTCGTCGCGCTTGAGGTAGATTTTCGCGCCCCCCAATTCATCGGTAAGGCGTTCCGCGAAATAGAGCGGGCTGGGGCGGCCCACATAATGCTTGAGCAGGTCTTCCAGCTCGGCATGGAAGGCCGGATCAGCCTTGGCAGCAATATAGGCCTGTTCCAGTTCCAGGATCAGCGGCATCAGCGTTTCAGCAACATAGCGCCCGCCGAACTGACCAAAATGGCCGTTCGCATCCGGGCCGGAACGCAGCGAGGTTTCCGCGTTCATGCTGCCCTCACGGCGCTGGCAAAGGCCCTGATCTTGTCCACTGATTTCACCCCTGCACCTTCTTCAACACCTGATGCCACATCCACCAGCGCCGGCGCCACCCGGGCAATGGCCTCGGCAACATTGCCGATGCCAAGGCCGCCGGCCAACCCGAACGGCCGCCCCGGCCGCGTTTCAACCAGCAACCGCCAATCAAAGGCCAGCCCGTTGCCGCCGGGCAACGGCGCGTCGTTAGGCGCTTTGGCATCGAGGAGCAACAGGTCGGCTGGCCCTGCGGCCATGTCCGCCGCCCTGATATCGGCGCGAGTCTTGACGCCTGCGGCCAGCCATACCGGTATATTATAGCGCGATTTCAATTCGTTCAGCCGTTCCGGCGACACGTCATGTAACTGTAATATTGTGATCCCGGCCGCGATCACGGCGCTCACAAGCGCATCATCCGGGGTAACCAGCACGGCCACCCGGCCCACTCCGGCCGGCACGCGGGCGATCAGCGCCGCCGATGCTGCCGGATCGACAAAGCGCGGGCTGGGCGAAAAATAGTTGAACCCCAAATGCGCTGCGCCCACGGCCACGGCTGCATCCACCGTTTCCGGCGTGCTCAGCCCGCAGATCTTGAACGGCGTCACAGGCTGGCAGCGATCGCGGCAGCAGCGGCGGCCGGATCAGGCGCAGAAGTGATCGGGCGACCGATGACGAGCACGCCGGCCCCGGCCTTGAGCGCTTCGGCTGGCGTCATCACGCGTTTTTGATCACCCACATCGCTGCCGGCCGGGCGCACGCCGGGAATGACGAACAGGCCATCATTCCACTGCGCCTTCACGGCGGCGACTTCGTGCGGCGAACAGACGATGCCATCCAGCCCGGCACCGCGCGCCAACCGGGCCAGCCGAGCCGCCTGGGTGGCAGCGCCATCGGCCACGCCCGCGGCAAGCAGATCATCATCATCAAGGCTGGTGAGCACGGTGACCGCCACCACGCGGGTGCCGGGCAACGCGGCGGCGCGGGCCGCCGCCAGCATGGCGTGGCCACCGGCAGCGTGCACGGTGAGGATGGACGGGGCCAGCGGCGCCAGGCTGCGCACGGCACCGGCCACGGTGTTGGGAATATCGTGGAGTTTCAGATCGAGGAACAGCGGCAAGCTTTGCCCATCCATCACCGCGGCGATCCCCGCCGGACCGTGGGCGCAGAAGAATTCGAGGCCCAGTTTCACGCCGCCAACATGCGGCGCAACCGCCGCCACCAGCGCGCGCGCGGCCGCGACATCGGGCGTATCAACCGCCACGAACACCGGATTTGCCATGGCTGTCAGGCTCCGCTGGGAGGGGAAGCGATCTGCGTCTGCTCCACGCGGGTCGGGCGCGCGCGGCGGCTTTCGCCCAGCGGCCGCAGCAGCACATGCCAGATCCAGGTGGGGATCACGCCGGCCAGAAACGCGCCGCCCAGCAACACGGGCAGCGGCAGCGCCGTGGGCGTGCCATCAGGCAGGATGAAATTGACGAGCGTCCAGTTGGACACCGCCAGCAGGATGAACAACACCGCCATTGCGGCGAGAAAGACCCAGCGGAACATTGCCATGTTGACCCTCATAGCTCTCCGTCAACCGGGGTGATACCAGCTTCGCTGAGCGCTGCCATCAGCTTTTGTGCCACATCGGCCAATTGCGCTTCGCTGGTGGACCGCATGACGAAGTTTGCGCCGGTCTTGCCTTCGCGCCAGAACGGGTAGGAACCAATCTGCACGCCGGGGTTTTCCTTCTCGGCGCGCTTCAGAATCTCGGCGGCGCGGCTTTCCTGCGTCCAGGCGCCAACACTGCGCGACAGCACCGGTGCGCCGCCCGGCAGCTTGCCATCCAGCCAGGCCAGCATGCCCTGGGTAATCATCGGCACGCCCGCCATGATGAAGATATTTTCCACCCTGATGCCCGGCGCCTTGGTGCGCGGATTCTCGATCAGGCTGGCGCCAGCCGGTGTGCGCGCCATGCGCAGACGGGCATCGGTGAGCTGATCGCCATAGTGCGCCGCCAATATGGCGCGGGCGTCCGGGTGGATGATGACCTCAACGCCAAGCGCCGCTGCGATGGCGTCCACCGTGATATCGTCGTGCGTCGGGCCGATGCCGCCGGTGGTGAACAGATAATCATGCTTGATGCGCAAGGCATTCACCGCTTCTGCGATGGAGTCCATCTCGTCGGCCACCACCCGCACTTCTTTCAGGCGGATGCCCTGCACGCCCAGCCATTTCGCCAGATAGGCGGTGTTGGCGTCCTGGGTGCGGCCCGACAATATCTCGTCGCCGATGATGACGAGCGCAGCCGTGTAGATGCGCTCTGTCTGGGTGTGACTCATGTCGCTCATGCCGGCGGACTTAGCGCAGGGCGGCGGCTGTGACCATGGTGAAGATGGACTTTGCCGTGTCAAATCCTTATGGGCGTGCAAATGACGCAAGCACTTTACACCACGGTGATGGACCCGCACGAAGGCCAGCTGCGCCTGCACGGGCCGGCCGCTTTCGAAGGCATGAGGCGGGCCGGCAAGCTGGCGGCCGAAGTGCTGGATCACCTCACCCCGCATGTGCTGCCCGAAGTGGCGACCATCGAGCTTGATACGATGGCGTGGGAATTCGTGCGCGCTGCCGGTGCCGCATCGGCCACGGTGTTTTATCGCGGCTTTTCGCACTCATTGTGCACCAGCGTGAACCATGTCGTGTGCCACGGCATTCCCGGGCCGAAGAAACTGAAAAGCGGCGACATCATCAACATCGATGTCACCGTGGTGGTGGATGGCTGGTATGGCGACACCAGCCGCATGTTCCAAGTGGGCGATGTGCCGTTGAAGGCGCGTAAGCTGGTGGACGTCACGCATGAATGCCTGATGCTGGGCATCGAACAGGCCAAGCCCGGCAAGACGCTGGGCGACGTTGGCCACGCCATCCAGACCCACGCCGAACGCAACCGATTTTCGGTGGTGCGCGATTTTTGCGGGCACGGGCTGGGCCAGGATTTCCACACGGCGCCCAATGTCGTGCATGTTGGCAAGCCGGGGCGCGGTGTCGTGCTGAAACCCGGCATGTTCTTCACCATCGAACCAATGATCAATGGCGGCGGCCCGGCCGTGAAAATTCTGGAAGACGGCTGGACAGCGGTAACCCGCGACCGATCGCTTTCGGCGCAGTTCGAACACAGCATCGGGATCACCGAAACCGGCTGCGAAATCTTCACGGCCTCGCCCAAGGGCTGGCACGCGCCGCCCTATTCCTGATCAGCGGCGCTTTGGCAGCGGCTTTTTCACGGGCGGTTTGGCCGGAGGTTTGGGCGGCGGTTTCGGCAGTGGAATCAACCTGTTCACGCTGATGATCTTCACCGGCGCTTCGATCATCTGACCCTTCATCACGCCTTCGCCCTTGGTGGCGGAGATCGGCACGTTCAGGATCTTGTGCACCACGTCCATACCGCCGGTAACGCGGCCGAACACGGCAAAACCCAGATTGTCACCTGGCCCCGCCGGGTTGGCATCCAGGCCCTTCAGATTGCCAAGGATGAAGAAAAATTGCGCCTGCGCCGTGCCGGGGGCCGCGCGGGCAAGGCTGACAGCGCCTTCATCATGGGTAAGGCCGGTGATCGTCGTCGGTTCATGCGCCACCGGCGGCAGCAGCTTGCGGCCATCCTGTATGCCGGCCTGCACCAGGCCAATGCTGCCATCGGGCACCACCTTGTAGGCCCGATAAAAGGCCGCGCCATCCAGCCGCTTTTCATCGACATGGCGAAGGATATAGCCAGCCGTAACCGGCGCGCGCCCGGTTTCCAGCGCAATGGTGATAGGGCCAAGTTCGGTGGCCATCACCACCGCAACCGTGGCTGGCGCAGCAGCTGGCGCGGGCGGCGGCGCCGGCAGTTCCTGTGCAAGGCAGGGAAACGCGAGCCCACACAGGGCAGCGGCAAGCATGGTGCGGCGAATCATGGCCGCAGCATAGTTCGGGCTTGCCGATCAGGACAGGCTGATCGGCAGCCGCAGGAAACGGCGACCCTGCGCATCGGCGGGTGGCAGTTCGCCGGCGGCGATATTCACCTGAAGGCTGGGCAGGATCAGCAACGGCGGCGCCAGTGTGGCATCGCGCGCCCGGCGCATGGCGATAAAGTCCGCCGCTGCCACGCCATCGTGCACATGCACATTGCCCGCCTTTTGTGCCGCCACCGTGGTTTCGCAGGCAAACGCGCTGCGCCCGGCCGGCAGATAATCATGGCCGACGAAAATGCGGGTTTCAGGCGGCAGCGCCAGGAGTTTCTGGATCGAAGCATGCAGCATCGCGGCATCGCCACCGGGAAAATCACAGCGTGCGGTGCCATAATCCGGCATGAACATCGTATCGCCCACGAAGGCGGCATCCCCGATCAGATAGGTGACGCAGGCCGGCGTGTGGCCTGGGGTATGCAGAACGCGGATGGTGAGATTGCCCAAGGGCAGCGCGGCGCCCTCTTCCACCAGCATGTCGAACTGGCGGCCATCGGTGGCCAGATCGTCCATGGCAAAGCGCGGCGCAAACACCCGCTGCACCTCGCCAATGCGGGCGCCGATCACCAGCGGCGCGCCGGTCTTGTCACGCAACCAGTGGCCACCGGCCAGATGATCGGCGTGGGCATGGGTTTCCATCACATATTGGATCTTCAACTGGCGCTGTTCCACGGTGGCCAGCAGCCGTTCCAGGCCGGCGTGGGACACAACCGCGCCCTTGGGCTCATAATCCAGCACGGCATCGATGATGACGCCATGTCCCGTGGCCGGATCGGCCACCAAATAGGTCCAGGTGTTGGTGGCCGGATCGAAGAAGGGCGTCACGTCGGGGTGGTTGGTCATGGACAATCTCCTCATTCATCGTATTACCACTTGCTAAATTAGAATCAACTGATATATTGCACGCATGATCCCGACTGATCTTGCCGCATTCGAACAATCTGCCGGAGCAGCAGCCCGCCTGTTGAAGGCGATGGCCCATGATACAAGGCTGCTGGTGCTGTGCCAGCTGGTCGATGGCGAGATGCAGGCCGGCCAGCTGGCGACGCGCCTTTCACAATCGGCGCTGTCGCAGCATCTGGCCGTGCTGCGCACCGAAGGGCTCGTCGTCACCCGACGGGAAGGCCAGGCCATTTTCTATCGCCTCGCCAATCCGGCGGTGAAAGCCGTGATCACCACTCTCGCCGGCATCTTCTGCCCCCCATCCGATGCCCCGGCC
>NZ_JANPML010000273.1:0-5678 GCF_031422795.1 Sandarakinorhabdus sp. | reverse complement strand
GTGAACACCGCCGTGCCCGGCCTTGCTGCCGAGGAGATCGAGACGCGAGTGACGGTGCCGATCGAGCGGCTGATGGGCGGCCAGCCCGGCCTCAGCGGGTTCCGCTCGCTCACCCGTTCCGGCCTGTCGCAGGTCACGCTGTTGTATGAAGACGGCACCGATGTGATGCGCGCGCGGCAGGTGGTGACCGAACGGCTGGCCACCGCCATGGCGACGCTGCCAGCTGGATCGGCGCCGCAACTGGCCCCGATCACCACCGGGCTGGGCGAGATCCTGACATACTCGCTGGAATGGGATCACCCGCCCGATAGCGAGCCGCACCATCCGGGCCTGCAATCCGCCAGTTCACCCGACGAGCATCTGATGGCGCTGGCCGAAACCCAGGAATATGTCGTCATCCCCATGCTGCGCCAGGTGGCGGGCGTGGCCGAGGTCAACAGCATCGGCGGGCTGGAACGCCAATATGTGATCGAGCCTGATCTGCGCCGGCTGGCCGCCGCCGGGGTGACACCGGCCGAGCTGGCGGCGGCGGTGGCGGCTTATGCCGACAATGCCGGCGGCGGTGCGATTTCGCAAAACGGCCGCCGGTTGGTGGTGCGCACCGATGCCAGGGTGATGCAGCCCGAAGCCATCGGCGCGCTGCCGGTGAAGTTCGCCGGCGGGGTGCGACCGTTGACCGTGGCTGATCTCGCCACTGTGCGTGTTGGCCACATGCTGCGATCGGGGGCGGCCACCGTGAATGGCCAGCAGGCGGTGTTGGGCACGATCATGATGCTCACCGGCCAGAACAGCCACACGGTGGCGCGCCGGGTGGGCGAATATCTGCCCGATGTGCAGGCGGCGCTACCCAAGGGCATGGTCATCAAGGTGCGGTATGACCGCGCCGACATCGTGGAGCACACAATTGCCACCGTGCGCAGCAATCTTTCCGAAGGCGCGCTGCTGGTGGCATTCGTGCTGATCCTGGCGCTGGGCCAATGGCGCGCGGCGCTGATCGTGGCGGCGGTGATCCCGGTCGCCTTTCTGTTGGCCAGCATCGGCATGGCGCGGCTTGATGTCAGCGGCAATCTGATGAGCCTGGGCGCGCTCGACTTCGGCCTTGTCGTGGATGGCGCCATTGTTGCGGTGGAAAATGCCCTGCGCCGGCTGGGCGCGGAACAGGCGAAGCGAGGCCGCGATCTGGGGGAGGACGAGCGCCGCGCGATCATCGCCGAAGCCATGGGGCAGGTGGCGCGGCCGGTGGCGTTTGGCGTTGCCATCATCACGCTGGTTTATGTGCCGGTGCTGGCGCTGGGCGGTGTGGAAGGCAAATTGTTCCGGCCAATGGCGATCACGGTGATGCTGGCGCTGACAGCGGCGCTGCTGGTGAGTGTGACTTTGGTGCCGGCGCTGGCTGCGTGGTGGCTCAAGCCCAGCGCTGGCCATGGTTCGACCCGGCTGGTGGCGGCGCTGGAGGGCGTCTATCGCCCGGTGCTGACCGCCACGTTGGCGTGGCCGCTGCTGGCGCTGGTGCCGGCGCTGCTGGCGGTTGTGGCGGCCGGGTTGCTGTTCACCGGCCTTGGCACGCAGTTCACGCCGCGGCTGGACGAAGGGTCGATCACCACCATGATCTACAAGCCGGTGGACATGAGCCTTGAGCGCAGCCTGGAACTGGAAATCGCGCTGGAAAAATCGCTGCTGCAGAAATTCCCGCAGATCACCGCGGTGTTCTCGCGCATCGGCACGTCGGCGGTGGCGACCGATCCGATGCCGCCGAACGAGAATGATCTTTATGTCAGCTACAAGCCGCTGCGCGAATGGCCGGCTGATGGCCCGCAAAGCAAGTTGGCGCTGCAAGACGCCATCGAGGCCGAAGCCCGTCGCCAGTTTGCCGATCAGAGTTTCCTGCGCGGCCAGCCGATCGAGATGAAATTCAACGAGATGCTGGAAGGCACGCGCGCTGATCTGTCGGTCAAGATTTACGGTGACGACAATGACCGGCTCGAACAGTTGGGCACCAAAGTGCTGGCGGTACTGAAGCGGCTGCCCGGCACGGCGCAGGCCGAATATGAAGTGGATGGCCGCACGCCGAGCCTGGTGGTGAAGGTGGACACGCAAGCACTGGTGCGGTTGGGGCTGGGCGCAGACGAGGTCAACCGCGCCATCACGGCGGCGCTGGCCGGGCAGGAAGTGGGGGCGATCCTGGAAGGCATCCGCCGCCACGCCATCGTGGTGCGCCTGCCCGACGCGCAACGCGCCGATCTCGATATCATTCGCGCCTTGCCCTTGCGGGTCGGACAGGCCGGGCTGGTGCCGTTGGGCCGGGTTGCGACACTGGAGGAGGTGATGGCGGTGGAGCCGGTGCGCCGCGACAATGGCCAGAAGCGCGCGGCGTTGCTGGTCAACCTGTCGGGCAGCGATATCGAAGCCTATGTGGCGCAGGCAAAGCGAGAGATGGCCAAGGCCGTGCCACTGCCCGATGGCTATCGCATCGAATATGGCGGCCAGTTCAAGCAATTGCAGGAAGCCAAGGCGCGGCTGGCGGTGCTGGTGCCGGCGTGCCTGCTGCTCATCCTCGTGCTGGTCTATGGTGCGCTGGGTTCGTTCACCCAGGCGCTGATCGTGTTTGCCGGCATCCCGCTGGCGGTGACCGGCGGGGTGTTCGCCTTGGCGCTGCGGGGCATGCCGTTTTCGATCACGGCGGCGATCGGCTTCATCGCCTTGTCGGGCATTGCCATGCTCAACGGGCTGGTGATGGTCGATCACATCAATCATCTGCGCGGCGAGGGGCTGGAAACGGACGAGGCGGTGCGCACTGGCGCGATGGATCGATTGCGGCCGGTCATTTCCACCGCGTTGGTCGCCAGCATCGGCTTCCTGCCGATGGCGATCGCCACCGGGGCCGGCGCGGAGGTGCAGCGCCCGCTTGCCACCGTGGTGATCGGCGGTATCATCTCCTCAACCCTGCTCACCCTGCTGCTGCTGCCGGCGCTGTATCGGCGTTTCGTCAAGACTTGAGGAATCGCGCAGCTGCGCCTACATGGATGCTGCCGGCTTGCCGGATATGGCGATAAATGATGTCGTGAAATAGACGCAGCGGACCCGGGGGCAGTACCCGGCGGCTCCACCATATTTTCAACCCGTTGCCGGGGCGATGTATGGGGCCGAACCAGAATCGACGTGTGTTCAAAGACGATTTTTTTGCCCGGCCTGAATGAGCCGTAAAACCGTTCAAAACACCATAAATGCCAACGACAACGAGGCATTCGCAATCGCAGCGTAACCCGGTCCTCACGGACTGAGTTTCACTGGCCGAAAGCGCGGTACGGGCCACACCGGGCAACAGAAGTGGATTCCAGCGGCCTGAGGGAGGGCCGGGCAACAGAACCTCCCTCACCGATTTGCCAGAACACGGCCCTCCCGGAAAACCAGAACAACTTGGGGGGCCGGGCAACAGAACCCCCTCACCGATTTGCACAATCACGGCCCACCGACCCCCAGACGACTTCTGGGGGGCCGGGCAACAGAACCCGCTCACTTCTCAGCTTTGTGCGCTTGACCTTGGCCCCCCTTGACCTAGACCGCGCCTCGCGCCAATCGGTGGCAATACTCCAGCAGCATTTCCAGCCAAGGCTCAGCTCTCGTGAATGACACCACGCCCGACAGCCTGATCCCCTATGACGATATCGTCCAGGATGCCCTGCGCGGTGTGGTCAGCCGCGTGCTGCAACGCATATCCGATGAAGGCGGCCTGCCCGGCGGCCATCATTTCTACATCGCGTTTCGCACCCGCGCGCCCGGCGTTTCCATCCCCAAGCATCTGATGGACCGTTATCCCGATGAGATGACCGTCGTCATCCAGCACCGCTATTGGGATCTGATCGTGGCCGATGATCATTTCTCCATCGGCCTGTCGTTCAACCAGATGCCGGCCAGCCTGGTGATCCCCTATGATGCCATCGTGGGTTTCGTCGATCCGGCGGTGAATTTCGCGCTGCAGTTTGCACCCAAGGATGGCGAAGGCCCGCCGGACGAACCGCCGCCCGAACCGCCCGCACCCGAACCGCAAGGCGATGACAGTGAAGATGGCGGCAGCAATGTCGTCACCCTCGATCGGTTCCGTCGCAAGTGACACAGTTTGCCCGCACCGGCGCACCGGCGCGCAGCCCGCTGCGGCGCGGCTTGATGTTCGTGCTGTCTTCGCCCTCGGGCGCTGGCAAGACCACCTTGTCGCGCGCGCTGATGACCGAAGACCATGACATCACCTTGAGCGTTTCGGCCACCACCCGCCCGCCGCGTCCCGGCGAAGTGGACGGAGTCGATTATTATTTCGTCTCGGCCGACCAGTTCCAATCGATGGTGGCGGAAAACGCGCTGCTGGAATGGGCGTCCGTGTTTGGCCATCGTTATGGCACGCCGCGCAGCCCGGTGGAGTCTGCACTGGCTGATGGCCGCGACGTGCTGTTCGATATCGACTGGCAGGGCACGCAGCAGCTGCAGCAAACCGACGCTGCATCAGATCTGGTGCGCGTGTTCATCCTGCCGCCCGATCTGGCCGAGCTTGAACGCCGCCTGCGCAGCCGCAACACCGATCATCCCGATGTGATCGCCGGCCGCATGGCCCGCGCCCGCGACGAGATCAGCCATTGGGGCGAGTATGATTATATCCTCGTCAACGACGACGCCGAAACCTGCCTGAACGAGATCCGCGCGATCCTGAAGGCTGAACGCCTGCGCCGCAAACGCCAGTTGGGCCTGGCCGGGTTCGTGCGCGGCATGCTGGGCGAATGATGCGGGTTCTGGCTCTGCTGGCGCTGCTCGTGCTGGCGGGCTGCGGCAAGGATGATGAACTGCGCCCCTATGCGGTCGTGCGCCGCGCCGATGTGTGGCAGGCGGTGATCAGCGATCCTGATCGTGGCCGGTTGGCGCGGCTGGCCGACGCCTGGGAACAGGCGCGCACCGATATCACCGAAGCCGGGCGCGATGCCGATTTGGCGGCGCTGGGCCCAGTGGCCGCAGACCCGATGGCGGCGAACGGACCATCGGCAGCGCCGGTGTTTCCCGCCGCGGGCAACCATGAATGCCGCACCATCCTGCTCGGCTGGCGCCAGGGCACGCCGCACACCGCGCCGCCGGTGCAGGCCAGCGCCTGGGCGCCCTGCACGTTCACCGCCGACGGCATATTGCAGCGCTTTGAAACCGCGCCTGGGCCGCAGCAATATCTGGGCACGCTGTATCCGGATGTTGATCGGCTGATCTTCCTGGGCACGCTGCGGCTGGCCGGCGATATGGGCCGGCTGCGCTATGGCGAAGACCGCGACCGCGATCAGCTTGGCGTGCTGCAGGCTGTGGCACCGGGCCATTGGCGTATTGCCCTGCCGTGGCCGCACTGGACGGCGCGGCTGGTGCTGATCGAAATCCGCACTGCCGCAGCTTGATGGTTCCAGATGGACTCGCGGCGGCGCTGGCCGGGCAGGGCTGGGTCTTCTGGGCCGCTGCGCTGGCCGGTGTGATCATATTGGGCCTCGCCAAGGGCGGCTTTGCCGGGCTGGGCGTGCTGGGCCTGCCGATCATGACATTGGGCATGAACCCGGTGATGGGCGCGGCCATCCTGCTGCCGATCCTGCTGGTGCAGGACGTGTTTTCGGTGAATGCCTTTGGCGCCCATCGCAATGACGGCGTGCTCAGGCTGATGATTC
>NZ_JANPML010000272.1:0-8614 GCF_031422795.1 Sandarakinorhabdus sp. | reverse complement strand
CTATCTTCTGGTGTTTGGCGGCACCATCATCAAGCGCCGCGAACCGCATATCTATGTCGCCAACTGGTTCTATCTGGCCTTCATCATCACCGTGGCGATGCTGCACATCGTCAACAATCTGTCGCTGCCGGTCAGCTGGGCTGGCTCCAAGAGCTATTCGGCCTTTGCCGGGGTGCAGGATGCGCTGACCCAGTGGTGGTATGGGCACAACGCGGTGGGCTTTTTCCTCACTGCCGGCTTCCTGGCCATGATGTACTATTTTGTGCCCAAGCAGGCGGAACGGCCGGTTTACAGCTATCGCCTCTCGATCATCCACTTCTGGTCGCTGATCTTCCTGTATATCTGGGCCGGCCCGCACCATCTGCATTATACCGCGCTGCCCGATTGGGCGCAGAGCCTGGGCATGGTGTTCAGTGTGATGCTGTGGATGCCGTCGTGGGGCGGCATGATCAACGGCCTGATGACCCTGGATGGCGCGTGGGAAAAGATCCGCACCGATCCGATCATCCGCATGATGGTGCTGGCGCTGGCCTTCTACGGCATGAGCACGTTTGAAGGCCCGATGATGTCGATCAAATCGGTCAACAGCCTGTCGCACTACACCGATTGGACCATCGGCCACGTGCATTCGGGTGCGCTCGGCTGGAACGGCATGATCACTTTTGCCTGCATATATTATCTGGCGCCGCGCCTGTGGAAGCGCCAGCGGCTGTACAGCCTGCGCCTGATCAATGCCCACTTCTGGCTCGCGACTGCCGGCATCGTTTTCTACACCGCGTCGATGTGGGTGGCCGGCCTGACCCAGGGCCTGATGTGGCGCGAATATGGTGCCGACGGTTATCTGGTGAACAGCTTTGCCGAAACCATCGCCGCCGTCCATCCGATGTTCATCCTGCGGGCATTCGGAGGCCTGCTCTATCTGTCGGGTGCGCTGGTGTTCGCCTGGAACATTGCGATGACCATCGCCGGTCGCCTGCGCCAGGAAGCGCCGATGACCGAAACCCCCTACAACGCCGCCGCCGACCGGCCGCTGCCGGCCCCTGCCCGCAACGGCAGCTTGGGCGGCCTGCAACCGGCTGAATGAGGGAGCATTACCATGGCTTCAAACCCTGAAACTGAACCCAAACCGGGCTTCTCTCACCGCACGCTGGAACGCAATGTCACCTTGCTGGGCTTGCTGTCCCTTGTTGCCGTCGCCATCGGTGGCATCGTGGAAATCGCCCCGCTGTTCTGGGTCGACTCCACCATCGAGAAGGTGGAGGGCGTGCGCCCTTACACGCCGCTCGAACTGGTCGGGCGCAACATCTACATGCGCGAAGGCTGCTACCTGTGCCACAGCCAGATGATACGCCCGTTCAAGGACGAGGTGGAACGTTATGGCCACTACAGCCTGGCCGCAGAGAGCATGTATGATCACCCATTCCAATGGGGATCGAAACGCACCGGGCCTGATCTGGCCCGCGTGGGTGGCCGCTATTCCGATGAATGGCATGTTGGCCACCTGAAGAACCCGCGCGAAGCCGTGCCGGAATCGATTATGCCGCCCTATGCCTTCCTGGCCGAAAAGCCGTTGAACGCCGGCGACATGGGCAAGCATCTGGCCGCGCTGCGGTCTGTGGGCGTGCCCTACACCGACAAGGACATCGAAAAGGCGAACGCCGATCTTGTCGCCCAGGCCACGCCTGATGCCGATGTGGAAGATTTGCAGGCGCGTTATCCCAAATCGCAAGGCCGCGATTATGACGGCAACCCTATGCAAGTGACCGAAATGGACGCGCTGGTGGCCTATCTGCAGATGCTGGGCACGTTGGTCGATTTCAAGGCGGGCGAAGCGCAGGAGCAACGCAAATGAGCCGCTATGAATTGCTGCGCCAGTTTGCCGATAGCTGGGCGCTGCTGGCCATGTGCGTGATGTTCCTGGGGCTCGTTGGCTGGACGTTCCGGCCCGGCGCCCGCCGTCACCATGATGAAGCGGCTCAATTGATCTTCCGGAGTGACAGTGATGACTGATCACAAGCAACGCGTTGACGAAGCCACCGGCACCCATCTGGTGGGCCATGAATGGGATGGCATCGAGGAACTGGATACGCCGCTGCCGCGCTGGTGGGTCTATATCTTTGCCGCCACCGTGGTGTTTGCCGCCGGCTATGTGGTGGCTTATCCGTCCTTTCCGGATGTTGGCGGCTCCACCGGCTGGTCCAGCCGCGGCGAGCTGGATGAGGCGCTGCAGGCCCAGACCGCGGCCCGCGCACCGGTGGTATCCGCCATCGCCGTCACGCCGATCGATCAGCTCGCCGGCAATCCGCAGCTGATGCGCAGCGCCATCGAAGGTGGCCGCGCTGCCTTCAAGGTGAATTGCGTGCAGTGCCATGGCTCGGGCGCCGCCGGATCGAAGGGCTATCCCAATCTCAATGACGATGATTGGCTGTGGGGCGGCGATATCGCGTCCATCCAATACACGCTGCAGCACGGCATCCGCAGCCCCGGCTCCGAGGAAGCGCGTTTCAGCCAGATGCCGGCCTTTGCCGACATCTTGTCCAAAGGCCAGATCAGCCAGTTGGTCAGCCACGTGCAAGCCCTCGCCGGCCAGGGCAAGCCCAATGCCACGGGCGCAGCACTGTTTGCCGAAAATTGCGCCAGTTGCCACGGCGATGCCGGCAAGGGCATGCGCGAACAGGGCGCACCCAACCTCACCGACGGCATCTGGCTCTATGGCGGTGATCGCGCCAGCCTCACGCAGACCATCGCCAAGGCGCGTTACGGCGTGATGCCGCATTGGAATGACCGGCTCGATGAAGCCACGATCAAGATGCTGTCGGCCTATGTCCATTCGCTGGGCGGCGGTGAAGCCAATCCGGCGCCCCAGCCCGATGCAATCACGGCCGGCGCCGAAAGTGACGAGGCACCAAAGAGCTGAAATGGCGGCGTTCGACCTTATCAACCCGACCAGCGGGCTCTATCGCAAACGTGAGCCGGTGTTTCCGCGTGTCGTGAAAGGCCGGTTCCGCCAGCTGAAATGGGCGGTGATGATCTTTTGCCTGGCGGTGTACTACATCACGCCGTGGCTGCGCTGGGATCGCGGGGCCTATGCCCCCGATCAGGCGGTGCTGGTCGATCTGGCCAACCGCCGCTTCTTCATGTTTGATATCGAGATCTGGCCGCAGGAATTCTACTATGTCGCCGGCCTGCTGATCATGGCCGGCATCGGCCTGTTCCTCGTCACCTCCGCTGTTGGCCGCGCCTGGTGCGGCTATGCCTGCCCGCAGACGGTGTGGACCGATCTGTTCCAGCATGTCGAACGCTGGATCGATGGCGACCGCAATGCCCAGCTGAAGCTGAACAACGCGCCGTGGACAGCCGCAAAACTGGGCCGCCGGCTGACCAAGTGGAGCATCTGGCTGGCCATCGCGGCCGCGACCGGCGGGGCGTGGATCTTCTATTTTGCCGATGCGCCGACGCTGGCCAGCCAGTTCCTCACCGGCGATGCACCGTTTGTGGCCTATGCCACGGTCGCGGTGCTCAGCTTCACCACCTTCACGCTGGGCGGCTTCATGCGCGAACAGGTGTGCATCTACATGTGCCCGTGGCCGCGCATCCAGACGGCAATGCTCGACGAAAAATCGCTGATCGTCACCTATCGCGACTGGCGCGGTGAACCGCGCACGCAAGGAGTGAAAAAAGCAGCGGCGGCGGGCGAGAAAGCGGGGGACTGCATCGATTGCAACGCCTGTGTCTCCGTCTGCCCCACCGGTGTGGACATCCGCCAGGGCCCGCAACTGGGCTGCATCAACTGCGCGCTGTGCATCGATGCCTGCGACGAGGTGATGGGCAAATTGAATCGCCCGCGCGGCCTGATCGACTATTTGAACCTCGACGATGAAAAGCATGAGCGTGCCGGCGGTGCGTCCCGCCCGATCCTGAAAACCCTGCTGCGCCCGCGCACGCTGATCTACTTCGCCATCTGGGCCAGCATTGGCCTGGCCATGCTGTTCACCCTGGGTGAACGCGCCCGCCTGACCATCGACAGCGCCCAGGATCGCAATCCGGTGGTCGTCACCCTGTCGGATGGGCAGGTGCGCAACGGCTGGACGGTCAAGTTCCGCAACATGGAAAACCGCCCGTGCCGCGTGGAACTGACCATGACCGGCCTTGCTGATGGCCGGATGTGGACCGATGCCATGGATCGCCGTGATGCGGCGCGCAGCGTGCAGATCGACCTCGCAGCCGACGCCACCACCCGGCTGCACCTCTATGTCGCCGCCCCTGCCGGGCCGGTCGGCGAAACGCCGTTCGCCCTGGTCGCCCGTCCGCTCGATGCCGACCCGGGCCGCAACGATGGCCGCGACGCTGCCCGTGACGTGAAGTTCATCCGGCAATGAGGAACATTCCCATGACCAGCAGCGCCGCCACCAAGCCCGCCTTCACCGGCCGCATGTTTCTGGCCATCATGGTCGCCTTCTTTGCGGTGGTTGTCGGCGTCAACATCACCATGGCCCGGCTGGCCAGCAGCAGTTTCAGCGGCACCGTTGTGGACAACAGCTATGTCGCCAGCCAGAAATACAATGGTTGGCTGGCGCAGGCGCGGGCGCAGCAGCAGCTGGGCTGGGCCACCCCGGTCAGCCTGAATGGCGCGCGCCGCGTGGTGATCGCCGTGCCCAGTCAGAATCCGGGCGCGGCCTTTGCGGCAACTGGTACCGCCCATCACCCGCTAGGCCGTGCCGCCGATGTGCCCCTGGCGTTTGCAGCCGATAATCAGGGTCGGCTTGTTTCCACCACGCCGCTGCCGGCGGGGCGCTGGCACGTGCAGCTGGAAATCCGCAGTGGGCGTGATGTGAAACGCCTGCGCGAAGTGCTGGCATGAACCGGCCGCTGCCCCTGCCCGCCCCAGCGCTTGCCAACGCAACCGCGCTGGCCATCTCGCGCTTTGCCGTGCCCGGCATGCGCTGCGCCGGCTGCATTTCCAAGCTGGAAAATGGCCTTGCTGCCGTGCCCGGCATCGCAGCGGCACGAGTGAATTTCACCGCCAAGCACGTGCAGATCAGCCACGATCCGGCGCTGGACGTGCCGACCCTGACCAAGGCGCTGGCCAGCCTCGGTTTCGAGGCCAACGCAATGGGCGATGCGCTCGCTGGCCCGGACGGCGAAGCCCGGCAACTGGTCAAGGCGCTGGCCGTCGCCGGCTTTGCGGCCATGAACATCATGCTGCTGTCGGTCTCGGTCTGGTCCGGCGCTGGCGGGTTGACGCGCGATCTGTTCCACTGGCTCTCGGCCCTGATCGCCCTGCCCACGGTCGCCTATGCCGGCCAGCCTTTCTTCCGTTCGGCAGGACAAGCGCTGAAGGCCGGCCACACCAACATGGATGTGCCGATCTCCATCGGCGTCACGCTGGCCACCGCCCTGTCGCTGTTTGAAACCATCACCCACGGCGCCCACGCCTATTTCGATAGCGCCGTGATGCTGCTGTTCTTCCTGCTCGCCGGTCGCTGGCTGGATGCAGTGATGCGTGATCGGGCGCGGGACGGGGTGAGCGCGCTGTTGAAGCATATGGCCGCCGGCGCGCTGGTTATAAGCGATGATGGCCAGAGCCAATGGCTGAAGGCCGGCGATATCCGGCCCGGCATGAAGATGCTGGTCGCCAGCGGCGAGCGCCTCGCTGCCGATGGCGTGATCCTGAATGGCCGCAGCCATTTCGATCAGTCGCTGATCACCGGTGAAGCCATGCCGGTCGCCATCGGCCCCGGCGGCGGCGTACTGGCGGGCACGCTCAACACCGGCGACGCGGTGGAAGTCGCCGTCACTGCCGCCGGCGCCGATACCAGCATCGCCGATATCGCCCGGCTGATGCAGGATGCCGCCCAAGGCCGCTCGCACTATGTCCGCATCGCCGATCGTGCCGCCCGGCTGTATGCGCCGGCTGTTCACACGCTGGCGCTGTGCAGCTTTGTCGGCTGGATGCTGGCCGGCGCCGGCTGGCACGAAGCGCTGCTGATTGCCGTCGCTTTGCTGATCATCACCTGCCCGTGCGCGCTTGGCCTTGCTGTGCCCGCCGCCCAGATCGTCACCACCGGCGCGCTGATGAAGGCCGGCGTGCTGGTCAAGGATGGCAGCGCGCTCGAGCGTCTCGCCGAAGCCGATTGCGCCGTGTTCGACAAGACCGGCACCCTCACCCTCGGTTCACCCGAGCCCATCGACATTGGCGTGCTGGATGCCACGCAGGCCGGCATCGCGCTGGCGCTGGCCCAATGCAGCCGTCACCCCTTGTCAGAAGCCCTGCGCGCCGCCCTCTCCGCCGCCGGCATCGTGCCGCAGCGGGTGACGCTGGTGAGCGAAACGCCCGGCGAGGGGTTGAGCGGCCAGTGGAATGGCCAGATTGTCCGCCTCGGCCGCCCAGCCAGCGCCGACGGGTACCTGATGGCCGCTGCCCTCACCATCGGCGATCGTCCCGAAACCCTCATCCGCTTTGCCGATCCGCTGCGCCCGGCTGCGTCTGTCACTATTTCTGAACTGGCCGCGCTCGGCCTGCCCGCCCGTATCCTTTCCGGCGATCGCCCTGGCCCGGTGGCCGCTGTGGCAGCGGCACTGGGCATCAGCGGTCAGGGCGGCCTGACGCCTGCCGACAAGCTTGCCGCGATCAAGGCGCTCAGCGCCGAAGGCCGCAAGGTGCTGATGGTCGGTGATGGCCTTAACGACGGCCCGGCGCTGGCCGCCGGCCATGTCTCGATGGCGCCGGGTTCGGCCGCCGATGCCAGCCAGAACGCGGCCGATGCGATTTTCCTGGGCAGCAGCCTGGCGCCGGTCGCCACCGCCATCCGCGCCGCGCGGGCGACGCAAGCCGTTGTCCGCCAGAATTTCGCGCTGGCCATCGGCTACAACATCATCGCCGTACCGCTCGCCATCGCCGGCCTCGTCACCCCGCTGGTGGCGGCGCTCGCCATGTCGGGCTCGTCGATCATCGTGGTCGCCAATGCGTTGCGGTTGAAAGGCTCGACACGATGAACGGCATATTGTTCCTCATCCCGGTGGCGCTTGGCCTTGGTCTGCTTGGCCTGTTCGCCTTTTTCTGGGCGGTGGGGCGCGGCCAGTTCGATGATCTCGATGGCGCGGCCCTGCGGATCTTCATGGATGATGAGCCCGCCGCAAAGGAGCCCCCTGATGCTGCGCCATGATCCGCTCGCTTATCTGCCGGCGCTACTGGCGATCACGCTGACCGCACTGGCGGTTCCAACGCGCGCCGAGACTCTGCTGATCAGCCTCTGCAGCGGCGGCAGCCTGCCCGACCAGCCGGTCCGCGATTGCGATCCGGCCTGCCATGTTGGCTGCAGTCGCGAGAAGAAAGCCTCAGGCCGGCTCTGATGGTGGGGGTGCCGCGCCGGCCAGATCCGCCATGCGCGCCGTAAAGGCGATCTTCAGCGCATCCGACAGCGAGCCAACGGCAAGTTTCGACATCAGGTTGGCGCGGTGGATTTCGACCGTGCGCGGGGAAATGCCCAGATCATAGGCGATCACCTTGTTGGACTGGCCTTCCACCAGCCCATTCAGCACGTCACGTTCGCGCGGAGTCAGCCCGTTCAGTTGAGCGCGGGCCTGATCGGCCAGCCGGTTCAATTCCGCGCGGCCATCATTGTGCCGCAGCGCCTGTTCCAGCGACGCGATCACGGCAGCCTTTTCGAACGGCTTTTCAAGGAAATCCACCGCCCCGGCCTTCATCGCCCGCACGGCCAGGCCCACATCGCCATGGCCGGTGATGATGATCACTGGCAGCACCACACCCTTGTCTTTCAAAGCTTGCTGAACGGCGAGACCATCCATCGCGCCCAGGCGCACATCGAGCAGCACGCAGCCCGGCGGCAGGTGCGGCGCCGCCTTCAGGAACGCCTCGCCCGATTCAAAGCCTTCCACCTCAAACCCGGAGGTCTTCAGCATGAACCCCACAGACCGGCGCACCGCCGCTTCGTCATCGACCAGATAGACGCGCTTTTCAGCCATCTTGCGGCTCCTCGGCCAGTTCCAGGGTGAAATGAAAGGCGGTGCCGCCAAAATCTGACGGCTCGGCCCAGATGCGGCCGCCATGCGCCTCGACAATCGTGCGGCAGATCGACAGGCCCAGGCCCATGCCCTTTTCCTTGGAGGTGTTGAACGGCTGGAACAGCACGGCGGCCACTTCCGGTGCCAGCCCGGGCCCGGAATCAGACACCACCACCTCCACCAATCCTTTGCCAGCCGGCCGGCTGCGGACTTCCAGTTTCTGCCGCGCCGATCGCTGCATGGCTTCCACCGCGTTGCGGATCAGGTTCAGCAGCACCTGCTGGATCTGGATGCGATCGCACAGCACCAGGTCAACCGACGGATGCAGCCTGATGTTGAAAGCCAGGCCGGTCTGGCCTGCCCCCGTCAACGCCAGCGCGGCGGCTTCGGTCACCAGCCGGCGCAGGCGTTCCACGCGTCGTTCGCTTTCGCCGCGACTGATGAATTCGCGCAGGCGGCGCACGATCTGGCCGGCGCGCAACGCCTGCGCGTTGGCCTCGACCAGCGCTTCGCGCACCATGTCGATATTGTCCGGCGTGGGCGTGCCTTCATCGCCCAGCAGCGCCAACGCGCCTTCGGCATAGCTGGC
>NZ_JANPML010000271.1:0-2458 GCF_031422795.1 Sandarakinorhabdus sp. | reverse complement strand
GATATCGTCCGGGTCTTGCCCTGCCGGCAGGGTGGCGATGCGCAGCGATTTGCCGGGCTTGAGCAGCGGCAGCGCCCGCATGGCGGCGCGGGTGGCGGCGCGGCCACCGGCGGCATCGCCATCAAAACACAGCACCGGCACATCAACCAGCCGCCAGGCCAGAGCGAGCTGCGTTTCGGTCATCGCGGTGCCCAGCGGGGCGACGGCCTCGCCAATGCCGGCCTGGGCAAGGCCGATCACGTCCATATAGCCTTCGACCACGATCAGCCGGTTCGCCTTCCGCGCTGTCGGCCCGGCCTGATCGAGGTTGTAGAGCAGCCGGCCCTTGTCGAAGAGCGGGCCATCGGCGGAGTTGAGATATTTGGGCTGAACGTCTCCCAGCGCGCGCCCGCCAAAGCCGACAACGCGCCCACGCGCATCGCGGATCGGGAACATCAGCCGGCCACGGAACCGGTCATAGGTTTCGCCCGCATCGGTCTTGCCGATCAGGCCGGCCTCCAGCAGCTTGTCGGCGGTGGCGTCCTTCAGATGGCCGCGCAAGGCGGTGCGCGAATCAGGGGAGTAACCCAGCGCAAAGGCTTTCAGCGTTTCAGCGCGCACGCCGCGCCGTTCCAGATAGGCGCGCGCTGCACCGCCGCCATTGCTGGCCAGTTGCGTCTGAAACCAGCTGGCAGCGCGGGCGGTGAGTTCGGCCAGACTGTCCGCCACTTCGGCCTTGGCGCGGGCTTCGGGGGTCGGGGCGGGCACTTCCAGTCCGGCTTCGCCGGCAAGCTGCTTCACCGCTTCCATGAAGGGCAGGCCCATGTTGTCGGTCATGAACCGGATCACATCGCCATGCGCACCGCAGCCAAAGCAGTGATAAAAGCCCTTTTCGTCATTCACATAAAAGCTGGGCGATTTTTCGTTGTGAAAGGGGCAGCAGCCCTTCATCTCCCGCCCGGCCCGCGTCAGCTTCACGCGGCGGCCGACCACACCCGAAATCGGGATCCGGGCGCGCAGCTCGTCGAGAAAGGCGGGGGAAAGGCTCATCCAGACAGGTTCAACCCAGCGCCGCTTTCACCAGCCCGCTGGCCTTGCTCATGTCCAGCTTGCCCGCAAACCGCTCCTTCACGGTCGCCATCACGCGGCCCATGTCCTTCACGCTGGTGGCGCCGATTTCAGCCACGATGGCCTTGATCGCCGCCAGCGCTTCGGCGTCGTCCATCTGGGTCGGCATGAAACTTTCGATCACGCTCAGTTCGGCGCGTTCGACAGCGGCGAGTTCGGCTCTGCCGCCCATGTCGAACATCTCGATCGATTCGCGGCGCTGCTTGGCCATTTTCATCAGCACGTCGGTCACCAGCACATCATCGTCGGCGGGCGCGGTGCCGGTGCGCAGTTCGATGTCCTTGTTCTTCAAGGCGGCGTTGATCAGGCGCAGTGCGCCAAGGCGGGCGCTGTCGCGGGCCTTCATGGCAGCGATCGTGGCGGTCTGGATGGCGTCGCGCAGCATGGGAATCTCCGGGTCTTGAAAATGCGGATTGATCTTTGGGGCTCGATAGCGTCTTGCACCCGCAAAGAACAGATTGACGAGCAGCACGGTGGACCCTAAGCGCCCAGCCGTTTGCCCGCCTGACAAAAGGAATCACCCCTCATGGCCGTCGCCAAAGCGCCCGTCCAACCCAAAGGCGCAACTGGCGTATTGGTGTTGGCCGATGGCAGTGTGATCTGGGGCCATGGTTTCGGTGCCGAAGGTGCCGCCGTGGGGGAGGTGTGCTTCAACACCGCGATGACCGGCTATCAGGAAGTGATGAGCGATCCCAGCTATGCCGGGCAGATCATCACCTTCACCTTTCCGCACATCGGCAATGTTGGCGCCAACAACGAGGATATCGAATCGGCCAATCCGCACGCACTGGGCTGCGTGGTGCGTGAACCCGTCACCGCCGCCGCCAATTTCCGCAGCCAGCGCCGTTTTGATGATTGGATGAAGGCCTGGGGCCGCATCGGCATCAGCGGCGTCGATACGCGATCGCTCACCAAGCGCATCCGCGAAGGCGGCGCCCCCAATGGCGTGATCGCCCACAACAAGGCTGGCCAGTTCGATGTGAAGATGCTGCTCAGCCAGGCGCGCGGTTGGCCGGGGCTGGAGGGCATGGACCTCGCCAGCGTGATCAGCGCTACCCAGAATTACAATTGGGATGATGGCCTGTGGACGTTGGCCGGTGGCTATGCCGTACACAGCGCCAACAAGGATGGCCCGCTGGTGGTCGCCATCGATTATGGCATGAAGCGCAACATCCTGCGCAATCTGGTCGCCGCCGGTGCGCGGGTGACGGTGGTGCCGGCGACCGCGACGTTTGATGAAATCATGGCGCTGAAGCCGGCCGGCATCTTCCTGTCCAACGGCCCCGGTGATCCAGCCGCCACCGGCGTGCACGCGGTGCCGACCATCCAGAAGATCTTGAACGCCGGCCTG
>NZ_JANPML010000270.1:0-17080 GCF_031422795.1 Sandarakinorhabdus sp. | reverse complement strand
GCTTGGTGACAGCCCGGCGTTCGGCGGCGGCGCGGGTGGTGATGACCTGGGCGCCGGCGACCACAATCGTGGTGCCCGCAATCCACAACAGGGCGGAAAGATGCTGCCTCATGTGCGACCCCTCTCGATTCCGGCTTCGATATCGGCTCCCCAGGCGGGGGCGGCGGTGCGCACGGCGCTGCGCAAGGTGGCGCTGCGGGCACGTGGGTTGCGGGCGATTTCGGCCGCCGAAGGGCGCACGGCCTTCATCGGCTTTTCAAAGCTGGCAGCCTGGGCTGGCGCGGCCAAGGGCGCGTGGCGCGACGCAGCGGGCGCACTGCCCGAACGGTCACGCAGGAAATTCTTCACCCGCCGGTCTTCGGCGGAATGGAAGGAAACCACCGCCAGCCGACCACCGGGTTTGAGCAGGCGCTCGGCGGCGATCAGGCCGGCATCAAGCTGCCCCAGTTCGTCGTTCACATGGATGCGCAGCGCCTGAAAACTGCGGGTGGCCGGATCCTTGCCCGGTTCACCCCGACCGAGCACGCGGCGGATCATCCCGGCCAGTTCGCTGGTGCGGGCAAACGGCCGGTCGGCGACAATGGCACGCGCAATCCGGCGCGAGCCGCGCTCGTCACCCAGGTGGAAGAGCACGTCGGCAATTTCTTCTTCGGCTGCCGTGTTGACGAAATCGGCGGCGCTCATGCCTTCCTGGCTCATCCGCATGTCGAGCGGGCCATCGGCCTGGAAGGAAAAGCCGCGTTCTGCCGTGTCGATCTGCATCGACGACACGCCGATATCAAAGGCAATGGCGTCCACAGCGGTCACGCCATGATCGGCTAGGCCTTCGACCATTTCGGAAAATGCCCGGCGGATGAGCGTGACATCATCGGCGCCGGCAAGATCGGCGTTCAGGGCATGGGCATCGGGATCACGATCAAAGCCATAAGCATGGCCAATGCCGCCTTCCCGGGCGGCGCGCAGATAGCCGCCAGCACCCAGCGTGGCATCAACATAGAGATCGCCGGGCGCCAGCGCCAGCGCAGCCAGCACTTCGTCCAGCAAAACCGGGGTGTGGGGCGCTTCGCCGGTCATGCCGCCGGCCCCGCGATCGGCAGGCCGCGCGCTTCCAGTTCGCCTTCAACCTGCAGGCGTTGCAGTTCCGGCAGGTCGGGCAACGCCTTGAACGCCCACGGATCCCACAATTCGAAATAGTTGAAGCTGCCGACGAACCAGACATGGCTCGTGATGCCGCTGATCTTGCGCAGCACCGGCGACAGCACGATGCGGCCGGCATCATCGATGCTGTGCGGCTGGGCGCTGCCGAACAGATAGGCGCGTTCGGCATAGGCTTCGGGGGTGACGGCATCGCCGTGGCGCCCGTCAATACCGGCCAGCAGCCGATCGGCATAGGTCTGGTCAAACGCCATCAGGCAGCGGCGGCCGGCGTGGCCAGGCCCCACCAGCACCTGCTTGCCGCCGGACTTTGCAGTGAGCACGTCGCGGAAGGTCGCCGGCACCGACAGCCGGCTCTTCACGTCAACCGCGTTCAGTCCATAGCCAAGATAAGACGTTCCCGACACCCCAAACCCCTGCTGCGGGGCGCCGTTGCAGCCTGTTTCGCCCGGGAACTGCTGGGTCGATGAATGGCGGCACGGCGGACACACCCGCTGTGGAAAACGGATGTATCATGGGATTTGATGGGAGCCAATGGAATCTGATGGGCAAAAGGCCCGTTAAATGGGGATATCCTTGGGTGAAACGCGCCAATTGGGGTTTTGTTCTTGCCCTGTTCTAGGGTGGTTTGAAGCCCTATATGGGTTGTGGATAAGCCTGTGGGGGGTTGTGCCCCTGATTCGCATGGAATCAGTCGCCAACAGGCCCAGCGATTCGTTCCGGCGATTCACTGATCTTCGGCCAGTCACTGGTCGTCATTGGGCCGCGTGGCCGGGCCGGGGGCGACACCCAGCACCGCCAGCGGTTCGCCGGTGCCGGGTTTGTCCTCCCGGCCGGTGGGGCGCAGGCCGGCGGCAGCCGCCAGCACAACCAGGAAGACAGCTGCCAGCCCGGTGAGGCCCCAGCGCAAACGGTCGCCGGTGCGCACCGCCTGGCGCAGGCGCGGGTCCGTTTCTGGTGGGGCCAGCGGTGGCGCCAGTGGCGAGGTTGGGGGCAGATCCATCAGTTGCTGATTCTACCCCCCGGAGTCAGGCCGGGGCAAGCCCTTTGGCTGCCAGCCAATCCGGATTATAAATCGTTGAAAGATAACGCAACCCGCTGTCGCACAGGATGGTGACGATCACATGGCCCGGCCCCATGTGGCGGGCCAGCCGCACCGCGCCGGCAACATTGATGCCGGATGACAGGCCCAGGCAAAGGCCCTCTTCCGCATTCAGACGGCGGACCCAGGCCAGCCCCTCGGCATCGGGCACGCGGAATTGGGCATCCACCTGCAGTCCATCCAGATTGCCGGTGATGCGCGACTGGCCAATGCCTTCTGATACGCTTGATCCTTCGGCCTTCAGCTCGCCGTTGGCAAACCAGTTGTAGAGGGCAGCGCCTTCGGGATCGGTCAGCGCGATGGTGACATCGGGGTTTTCGGCGCGCAAGCCCAGCGCCACCCCGGCCAGCGTGCCGCCCGTGCCCACCGCGCAGGTGAAGCCATCGACGCGCCCGCCGGTCTGCCGCCAGATTTCCGGCGCGGTGGTGCGGATATGGGCCAATCGGTTGGCGACATTGTCGAACTGGTTGGCCCAGACCGCGCCCGGCGTTTCTTCGGCGATGCGCCGCGAGGTGTGCACATAATGGCCGGGATTGGCATAGGGCGCCGCCGGCACCAGCACCAGTTCGGCGCCCAGTGCGCGCAGCGTGTCCATCTTTTCGCGGCTCTGGGTTTCGGGCATGACGATGATCGTCCGGTAACCGCGCGCTGCCCCAACAACAGCCAGGCCGATGCCGGTGTTGCCAGCCGTGCCTTCCACGATGATGCCGCCGGGCTGCAATTGGCCGGAGGCTTCTGCATCCTCGATGATGCCCAGCGCGGCGCGATCTTTCACGCTGCCGCCGGGATTAAGGAATTCCGCCTTGCCCAAAATGGTGCAGCCGGTTTCCTGGCTGGGGCCCTTGAGGGTGAGCAGCGGCGTGTTGCCGATCAGGCTGATGATGTCGGCGGCCCAAGATTCTGTGCGTTGCATATCGTGCTTTTACGCCCGTGCCGGCCCGGCTCGCAAGGAAGCTCTGTTGAACCATGGCAAAGCCCGGCTAAGGTAGCCCGCGATGCGCTCCCTGTCCCTCCCTGCAATTGCTCTGCTGTTGGCCGCCTGTTCGGGTGAGCGGCCCGGTGGTGATCTGGAGGTGGCGGTTGTGGGCGAAGGAACGCTGGCCGAGGAATTGGCGCAGGAAGCCAGCCGGGCCACGTTGATCCGGCGCGGCAGCGGCGGCGAACTGGTGGCGGGCGTGGCGACCAGCTGGCGCTTCCTTGATGATGGCGATGATCTGATCCTGCGGCTGGCGCCGCTGCGCTGGCCGGGCGCTGGCGACCGGCCGGGGCTGGAACTGGTGGCGCAGGATGTGGCTTTGGGCCTGCGCCGCAGTGGCAACGACAGTGGCAGCAACAGTGGCGGCCGGGGCCGAGCCGCCCTCGCCGCCGCCGGGCTGGCAAGGCGCGGAACGGCCCGCGCGCCGATCGCCCGGGTGGTGGAACTGGTGCCGCAGCCGGCCACGCCGCTGCTGCTGGATTGGTTGGCCGAACCGCCGCTGGCGGTACGCGATCAGCGCGGGCGGCTGTTTCCAGGGCCCTACATGGTCGAAAAGCCAGAAAAAAAAGACGGCGGGGCATGGCGCCTGCAGCGCCGCAGTGAGGGCCCGCTGCCCGCTGCCCGCGCCGCCAGCATCCGCATCATGGCGGTGGAACCCACCGCTGCGGTGACGGCCTTTGCCAAGCGCGAAGTGCAACTGGTGCTGGGCGAAGGCCTTGGCGGATTGGGCGCGGCGCGGGCTGCCGGGCAGGGGCGGGCGCTGAAACTGGAAGCCGTGCCGGGCGTGATTGGCCTGGCCATCAATGCCCGCAGCGGCCTGTTGACCGATGTGCGGCTGCGGCGGGCGCTGCTGTTGGCCGCCGATGGCGCGCCGATGGCCAATCGGCTGGCCCTTGCCCTGCTGGTGCCGCAGAACCGGCTGTGGGACGGGCTGCCGCCCCCCACCGATGACCGGGCGCGTTCTTTCGATGAACGCCGCGCGCTGGCCGCTGCACTGCTGCGCGAAGTTGGCGTTGGGCCGGAACAACCCCTGCGACTGTCGTTGCTGGTGCCGGCCGGGCCCGAATTCCAGGCCTTGGCCGAAGCGCTGGCGGCCAGTCTGCAGCCATTGGGGATCAGCCTTGCCGTGCAGCGTGCCCGCGCCGCTGGCTTTGGCACGGCGCGGCGCAGCAGTTCGGCTGATCTGGTGCTGGTTGAACAGGCCGCGCGTGTGGCCGATGTGGTGACGCACCTGGGCCAATGGCGCTGTGGCCGAGTTCGCCCCTGCTCTGCGACCGCCGATCGCCTGCTCGATGAGGCAGCTGCGGCCGGCAATGACCTTACTGCCCGGCAGGCGGCTGCGGTGGCTGCGGAAACCGCGCTGATGGCCGATCCGGCCTTCATCCCGCTGCTGCGGCCGGTGCGCTGGGCGTTGGTGGCAAACGATGTTTCCGGTTTTCAGGTCAATCCGTTGGGTCGGCACCCGTTGGGCCGCATTGCCCGTGGCAGCCGTTAGGGCCGGGATGTTGCCCTGCAACCTTTTGCAGCCCTGCTGCGAAAATCCCTGCATGAACATGCCGGAACCCCGCCATGACCAGTGACGAAGCCACCTTGGCCCGGCTGATGCGCAGCAGCCAGGCCGGCGATGCCGTTGCTTATCGCCAGCTGTTGGGGCTGGCGGTGCCGCTGTTGATGCGCTGGTTCCGGCGCAAGGTGGCGCCGCATGATCTGGATGATCTGGTGCAGGATACGTTGCTGGCCGTGCATCAGCGCCGCGCCAGCTGGGATCCGGCGCGGCCCTTCCTGCCGTGGCTGGCGGCGATTGCGCGCTACCGCTGGGTTGATCGCCTGCGCCGGGCCAGCGTGCGCAATCACGACACGTTGTTCGATGATATCGCCGTGGAATCGGGAGAGGCGGCGCTGATCGGCCGGCTGGGCTGCGATCGCTTGCTGGCGTTGTTGCCACCGGCGCAGGCGGCCGCCATCCGGGCGGTGAAGATCGAAGGTTTGAGCGTGATCGAGGCTGCCGGGCATCTGCGGCAATCGGAATCAATGGTGAAAGTGAATGTGCATCGCGGCTTGAAACGCCTGGCCGCGATGGTGGACGAGGAAGTGTGATGACGGAGTTTACCCCCAATCCGCAGCTGGAGGCGCTGATGGACCGCCTTGCGGTCAATGTGCGGCCGGTGCAGCCGCTGGATGATCGGCCCACCATGATGGTGGTGGCGACGCTGCTGCTGGTAACCGCCACATTGATGATGGTGTGGCTGGGGCTGCGGGCCGATCTGATGGCCGGGCAGCCGCACCCGATGTTCCTGCTGCGCAGCGGCACGCTGGCGGTACTGGGGATTGTCAGCGCCGCTGCTGTCGTGTCCCAGGCGCACCCCGGGGTTGGTCGCAACCGTCAGAGCTGGAGCCAGGGCTGGAAGGTGGCCGCCGCCATGGCGTTGCTGTTCCCGCTGTCAGGCGCGGTGATGGCATTCGACCAGCCAGAGCATGCCATGGCGATGGTCCGCGCTGCCAGCGGCTGGGAATGCCTGCGCATGAGCTTGTTGACCGCCAGCCTGTGTGCCCTGCCCATGCTGTGGCATCTACGCCGGGGCGCACCCGTGGCACCGGAACGCGCCGGCCTGCTGGTTGGCCTGTCGGCGGGCAGCCTTGGGGCGCTGGCCTATAATCTCCACTGCCCGTTCAACTCGATGGTCTATACCGGGCTGTGGTACGGCGTGGCTGTGAGCGTGGCCATAGTGGCGGGGCGCCTGATCGTGCCCCGCCTGATCCGCTGGTAATCGTTCAGCAGCGCTTTGCGGTGCGGCGGCCGATCTCGCGTCCGGCCAGGGCACCGGCGCCGGCCACCAGCGCGGTTTCGCCGACATTGCCGCCCAGCAGCGCCGCGCCAGCGCCTGCGATCACGGCACCAGCCACGGCACCGCGAGCCTTGGCCCGCTTCTTGGCGCGCTGGCACTGGGCCAGGCTGTTGTATGACTTGCCGTCATATTCATACAGCGTCGGCTGGCCCTGTTGGGCAAAGACCGGCGTCGACACCGGCGCCATCAGGCCCAATGAAACAGCGATGATAAGGGGGGTGCGCATTCTGGTTTCTCCTCTTGCCGGCTGACAACCGTCACATCATGATACTACCCAACATGAGCGCGCTTGCCCCCAGTGACAAGCGGCCATTGAGGTTCAGCCGATGTTCAAGCTGGCAGGGCAAAGGTGAATTCATGATGAAGCGTGTTTTCCTCTCCGCGGCGCTTCTGGCGTTCACGCCGGTCGCTGCCCAATCCCTGCAACCGGCAGAGGTTGTGCCCGAAATGGCCGATGCCGTGGCTGCGGCGGCGTTGCCGCCGATGGCACGGGATCCGCGGCTGGCGCCCACGCCCGATGATGCCCGCGGTGCTGGCCTGCCGGCCGGTTGGAGCGAAGCGCCGCCGCTGGCTGCAACGCCCGCCGTGCAGGCCTGGCAGCAGCGCCAGAATGGCTGGCAGCAGGGCAATGCGCCGCCGTCCGGCTGGGAGCAGAATGGTTGGCAGCAGAATAGTTGGCAGCAGGTGGGCCCAGCGCCCGTGCAGGTGGTGCAGGTGAACAACGTGGTGCCCGTTCTGGTGCCCGTTGCCTATGGCGCCTATGGCGGCGGCTGGAACCGAGGCTGGAATCGCGGCTGGCGGGGCGGCTGGAATCGGGGCTGGAATGGTGGCTGGGGTCCCGGTGTGGTGATTGGTGGCGGCTGGGGTGGCGGATACAACCGCGGCTATTATGGCCGGCGCTGCCGGTCCAGCGGGGCTGGTGCCCTGGTCGGCTCGGTGGCCGGGGCCAGCATCGGCTATGGCCTGTCCAATCCCTGGGATCGCTCGACCGGCGTGATCATCGGCGGCCTCGTCGGCGCGCTGGCCGGCAGCGCCATCGAACGTTCAGGCCGCTGCTGATTCCGTGATGGCAGCCAGAAAGGCCGGCCCCCAGCTTTCCAGTTTTACCGCGCCCACGCCGGGAATGCGGGCCATGTCGGCCATGGATTGCGGGCGGCTGGCCGCCATCGCGCGCAGCGTGGCATCGGCAAATACGATATAGGGCGGCACGCCGGCATCGGCCGCCAGCTGCCGGCGCAACGACCGCAGTTCGTCGAACAGGCCGCGATCCTGTGGGGCGATTTCGGCCTGTGCTGCCGTGCTGCCGGCTTTGGCGGAACGGCGCGGGATCACCTGTTTCAGGCGCACCGGCACTTCGCCTTTCAGGATCGGCCGCGCCGCCGGCCCCAGCACCAGGCCGCCGTGCTGCGGATCACGTTCCAGCGCGTCGGCGGCTTCCAGCTGGCGGGCCAGGCTCTTCCACTGGTCAGCCGGCCAATCCTTGCCGATACCGAACACGCTGGATCGGTCGTGGCCGAACTTCTGCACCTTTTCCGATGATTTGCCGCTCAACACCTCGATCAGATGGCCGGCGCCAAAACGCTGCCCGGTGCGATACACGGCCGAAAGCAGCTTGCGGGCGGCTTCGGTGGCATCGAGCAGGCTGGGTGGGTTGAGGCAATTGTCGCAATTCCCGCACGGATCGGGCGCGGCCTCGCCAAAATAGCGCAGCAGCAATTGCCGCCGGCAATCAGGCGTTTCCAGGAACGAGATCAGCGCGTTCATGCGCCGGGTTTCATTGGCCTTGTGCGCCTCGCTGCCATCGCCGGCAGCAATGAAGCCGCGCAGCCGGGCAACATCCTCGCCGCCCCAGATCAGATGCGCCACCGCCGGATCGCCATCACGCCCGGCGCGGCCGGTTTCCTGGTAATAGGATTCGATCGATTTCGGCAGGCCGGCGTGGGCCACAAAGCGCACATCGGGTTTGTTGATGCCCATGCCAAAGGCGATGGTGGCGACCATCACCATGTCTTCGCTTTTCACGAAATCGGCCTGGTGGCGGCTGCGGACGGGGGCTTCCAGGCCGGCATGATAGGGGCGGGCGCGATAGCCAGCTTCGACCAGCCAGGCGCAGATCTTCTCCGTCGCGGCGCGGGTGGGGGCATAGATGATGCCGGCGCGCCCGGCTTGCCCGGCCAGAAAGGCCAGCAACTGCCGGCGCAGATCATCGCGGCCCACCGCTTCGTAACGGATATTGGGCCGGTCAAAGCCTGATAACGTGATGCGATCATCGCCGATCCCCAACTGGCGGGCGATATCGGCGCGGGTTTCGCGATCGGCAGTCGCGGTCAGGCCGATGCGCGGCACGCCGGGCAGGGAATCGCAGAACGGCTTCAGCCGGCGATATTCGGGGCGGAAATCATGGCCCCACTGGGAAACGCAATGGGCTTCGTCGATGGCGATCAGGGCGATTTCCGTGCGCTGCACCATCTGGCCAAAACCATCGGACAGCGCGCGTTCGGGCGACACATACAGCAGATCAAGCTGACCATCGACAAAGTCGCGCCATACCTGGCCACCATCGGCCGATTGGCTGTTCAACGTGCCGGCGCGCACGCCTTGCGTGCGCAGCGCCTGCACCTGATCCTCCATCAGGGCGATCAGCGGCGAGATCACCAGTGCCGTGCCGGGCCGCACCAGCGCCGGCACCTGATAGCACAGCGATTTGCCGGCCCCGGTTGGCATGATCGCCAGCACATCCTGGCCGGCAATCACGTCGCTGATGATCTGTTCCTGCGGCCCGCGAAATTCGGCGTGGCCGAACACACGGTGCAGGATTTCGTGGGGGTTCATGGCGCCGTGGATAGCGAAGGCGCAACCGCCCTGCTATGGCTTTTTCGCTATGGTACAACGATGAAACGCGTGGCGATTTACCAATTCAGCCAATATGCTGGGGTTGCCGCCCTGGTGCTGGCCGCGATCTGGATCCTGTGGACGGAACTGCGCCCCCCCGCCATTGCCGCCAACCAGCCCCGGCACAGCATCACCATCACCCGCACGCTGCTGCCCGGCGCGGGCCAGACCATCGGCCCATTCCGTTTGACCAGCGCGGTGGCCTTGAGCAGCCCCGACAAGAGTTTCGGCGGGCTTTCGGGGCTGACCATGCTGCCCGATGGCCAGTTGCTGGCCGTGACCGACGCTGGCGATTGGCTGCTGCTGCGTGCCGATGCCCAGTCCGCTGAGATGGGCAGCATCGTGATGCCCGGCAGCGAGAAGGCCGATCGCGATGCCGAAGCGATCGCCTTCACCCCGGATGGCCACACGCTGATCAGCCTGGAACAGCAGCACCGCATCCTGCGCTTTGCCGGGCGCGGCCCGCCGCTCACACCGGTGGGCGATCCGCTGTATCGCACCGAAACGATGGGCTGGCCGCCCAACGGCGGCGGCGAATCGTTGGCTGTGCTGGGCGATGGCAGCCTGATCTGGATCGCCGAGGATGCGCGCAGCGGCGATGGCGCGCTGAAGGGCGTGCTGGTGGCACCCGGCGGGCGCACCCGTTCCATCATGATCGATGCGGTCGAAGGCTTCCGGCCTACCGATGCCGTGCTGTGGGATGAAACCCATCTGCTGCTGCTACACCGCCGATTTACCGGTGTGGAAACGGCTGCCGCCATCAGCATGGTCGATCTCGCGCCGGTGCTGGCCGGTGGCAATGCGGCGCCGGCCCGGCAGTTGGCGCGCTGGGGCCGGGGCGGCAAATGGCCGATCGACAATATGGAAGGCATTGCGATTGCGCGCCGTACCGGCCAACCGCCTGCGCTCTACCTGATCTCAGACGATAATTTTTCCGCAGCGCAGGCGACGATCCTGCTGCGGCTGGACATCATTTCGCCGTTGGTGGCTTCCGCGCAATAAGCTTGATTTCGGTGATACCGGTATCGGGCAGCAACCGCGACACGCCGATCGCTGTCCACGCCGGGAACGGCGCCTTGATGTGGCGGTTCTTCACCGTGGCCATCGCATCCAGCTGGGTCTTCACGTCGGTGTGGAAGCTGGTGATCTCCACCACGTCGGCCCAGGTCACGCTGGCGCGGATCAGGATCTTCTCCAGCCGGGCAAAGGCGCGCTCATAGGCCGGCACCATGGTGGCTTCACCGGGCGCGACGCCGGCCACGACCCCCGACAGATAGACGGTGTCGCCGGCGATCACGGCATCGGCATAGCCATAACGCTCCTGAAAGGCGCGCTCTTCGGCGTTCTCCGACATCAGCACGCTGCTGGCGGGCAAGGCGGCGGCGGGGGCAGCGGCCAGCAGGCCGATCAGGATCAGGCTTTTCATGGTTCGTTTCCTTGGTGCCACATCGACCAGAAATTGGGTGCATCCTTGTGCTGCCATTCGTTGCGCACGGCAAAACCCTGCGCCTGATACAGGCCGACATTCGATGCTGTCGCGGTTTCCAGATAGCAGGGCTGGCCGCCGGCACGGGCAATCCCGGCGCGCAGCAACTGGCCGCCGATGCCCTGCCCTTGCGCCGATGGTGCCACGCCAACGAACTGCAGATACCAGTGCGGTCGGCGATCATGCTGGTGATCCATCGTGCCCATCAGGCCCAGCGTGCGCGGCAACGCACTGCCAAATGTGCCGATCAAGCGCGGCAGATTGGCGATCAGGCTGGCGGTGGGCAGCCCCCATTCACCCGGCGGCCGCCACAGCGCCGCGCCGGCGATGCGGCCATCAGGGCCACAGGCCAATTGCGCCAGCGGCAACCGGGCATCGGCATTGGTAATCAGGCCAAAGAAGCGTTCCAGTCGGCCTGCGCGATGGGCGGCATCGGGGAAAATCCACGCCAGCGCCGGATCATCGGCAAAGGCCGCGGCGAGCACGGCGATCATGGCCGGGCGATCGGCGGCTGTGGCAGGGCGAATCACAAGAGGCGTGCGCATGGCTGGCAGGATAGGCTTCCCGCGCGCAAACAAAAGCGGCGCACAAACAAAAGCGGCCGGCGATGACCCCGGCCGCCTTTTCACATCACAAGTGTTGCGTGGCCTCAGGCGGCGACAGCAACCTTCTTGCTGATTTCCTTCTTCAGCTTGACGCAGCGATCCGACAGCAGCGTGTCGCTGGTCTTCAGCAGCCAGTTGTCGAGGCCGCCAACATGCTCGACCGAACGCAGGCCGTTCATGGAAACGCGCAGACGCACGCCCTTGCCCAGCGCATCAGACAGCAGCGTCACGTTCTGCAGGTTGGGCAGAAACGTCCGCTTGGTCTTGTTGTTGGCGTGGGACACGTTGTTGCCAACCTGGCGGCCCTTGGCGGTCAATTCGCAAACGCGCGACATCGTCTGAATCCTGTTCGTCAAAAAATTTCGCAAATGCCAGCCCACACGGACCAGCAACAGACCGGCGCGCATAGCGGAGGGGCGCTGCGGCGTCAACTGTTCAGCGATGAAACACCCTTCTGCAGGGGCTATTCCAATGGGTTGCTGCTGGTCTGGCCAGCGCTGCAGACCCCACGCCAGCGAATCGCCCGGCTGGCGAACCGCCTGATTCCGCCGCGTGGCGACAAATCTGACCATCGCGACACAGTTCGATACTTCCCCACGGCTTGCCGCGCGGTTACAGGATATATTCTGCCATAGAGAGAACCCCAATGCCCTGGTTCGCGATCCACTGCATCGACAAGCCGGAATCGGCTGATTTGCGCGCCGAAACGCGCAGCGCGCATCTGGCGCATGTGAATGCTTACAAGGATCAGGTGCTGGTTGCCGGGCCATTGTTGCGCCCAGATGGCCGCGCGATGGGCAGCCTGCTCATCATGGACTTCGAGGATCGCGACGCGGCGTTGAGCTTCTCCAACGCCGATCCCTACCAGATCGCCGGCCTGTTCGAGAGCCGGTCGATCACCAACTGGCACAAGGTTCTGCCTTAAAATCTAAGCCCCTGCCGCTTGGCCGCGTTCAACAACTGCTCGCGAATATTCACGCCCGGCTGTGCCAGCCACACCTGCATCGCGTCTGACAACGGCTCCAGCGTGGCGGCACGGATCATCGCCTTGATCGGGCCAATGCCGGCTGGTGTGATCGACAGACGCTCGACGCCCAGCGCAATCAGCGCCAGTGCCTCCAGCGGCCGGCCGCCCATCTCGCCGCAGACAGTGACGGGCACATCATGCAGCGCCGCTGCACACACGACACGGCGGATAACGCGCAAGATGGCAGGCGACAGCCAGTCATAACGATCGGCCAGGCGCGGGTTGGCGCGGTCGGCGGCAAACAGGAACTGCGTCAGATCGTTGGTACCAATCGACACAAAATCGGTCATCGGCAGCAGCAGATCCAGCTGCTCGATCAGCGCTGGCACCTCGATCATCGCGCCATACAGGATTTCGGTCGGCACGGCGTGGCCGGTGGCGATCAGCCGTTCCTTCTGTTCTTCCACCAGGCTGCGCGCTTCGGCGAACTCCCAGGGTTCGGACACCATCGGGAACATGATGTTCAAGGTGCGGCCAGCCGCCGCTTCGAGCAGGGCGCGGGCCTGCACCTTCATCAGGCCTGATCGGCCCAGCGCCAGGCGCAGCGCGCGCCAGCCCATCGCCGGATTTTCCTCGTCCTCGTCGCGCACGATATAGGGCACCGCCTTGTCGCCGCCGATATCGACGGTGCGGAACACCACCGGCTTGTCGCCTGCCGCTTCCAGCACGCCGCGATACAGGCTCTGCTGGCGTTCGCGGCGGGGCAGGGTGGCGGAAACCAGGAACTGGAATTCGGTGCGGAACAGCCCGATGCCATCAGCGCCCGCCACCGCCAGCGACGCCGCATCATCAAGCAGGCCGGCATTCATATAAAGCGCAATCTGGCGGCCATCCTTGGAAATCGCCGGCAGGTCACGCACCTTGGCCCATTGTTCGGCCTGCCGCGCTTTCAGCGTCCGCATTGCCTGATAGGATTTGATCGTGGCCGCCGTTGGCCGCACCAGCAGGGCATTGTTGCCGGCATCGACGATCAGTTCATCGCCGTCATTCACTTGGCCAAACAATTGATCGACGCGGCCCAGTACCGGCACACCCATGGCGCGGGCGACAATGATGACGTGCGCGGTCAGGCTGCCTTCTTCCAGCACCACGCCCTTCAGGTGGCGCTTGTCATACTCCAGCAGCTCGGCGGGCCCAAGATTGCGGGCAATCAGGATGGCATCGCCGGTGATGCCCACCTGCGCTGCCGTGCCCAACTGGCCCGACAGGATGCGCAGCAGCCGATTGGCGAGATCGTCCAGATCGGTCAGCCGCTCCTTCAGATAGGGATCGTCGATGGAGCGCATGCGCAGCCGATTGCGCGATTGCACGCGTTCCACGGCGGCTTCGGCGGTAAGGCCGGTATCGATGGTTTCGTTGATGCGCCGCGCCCAGCCTTCGTCATAGGCGAACATCTTGTAGGTTTCGAGGATCTCGTGGTGATCGGTGCCGGCGACGAATTCGGCCTGGCCCATCATGTCGTCGATCTGGGTGCGCATGCGGGCAAAGGCATCAACCAGGCGCGCGCGTTCGGCATCGACATCATCGGCAACTGTGTGTTCGACCACAACGCGCGGCTGGTGGAAAACGGCGACACCGCGCGCCAGACCATCGACCAGCTTCAGGCCGTTCAATCGCGTCGGCCCGCTGTTGGCGGCGCGCATGCGGGCGGCCTGCGCATCATCGACAAGGCCAGCGCCGTGGATCAGTTCGGAAAGCACCATGCCCACGGTTTGCAGCGCTTCGATTTCCACCTCGGCATAATCGCGGGCCAAGCGGTGCTGCACCGCCAGCACGCCGATGGCGGCTTCGCGGCGCAGGATCGGCACACCGCAGAAACTGTGGAAATCATCTTCGCCGGTTTCCGGGCGATAGGCGAAATCGGGGTGGGCCTTGGCTTCGGCGAGCGCCAATGGCTCGCGGCGGGCGGCGATATGGCCAACCAGGCCCTGGCCCATGGAAAGCCGCGTCACATGCACCGCCGACTGCGCCAGGCCCTGCGTGGCATAAAGTTCCAGCACGCCGTCGCGCAGCAGATAGATCGAGGCGACTTCGCTGCCCAGTTCCGCCGCCACCAGCTTCACCACCTGGTTCAGCTTGGCCTGCGCGCCGGTTTTCGCTGCCATCACATCGTGAAGGCGGCGCAAGATGGTCCGGGCGACGCTGGCGGGGACCATCAGGCAGCAGCCTCCCGCAGCACCCGGCGCGACAAGGCCGCTTCGGCGTCACTGGTCAGTTCGTCGATGATCTCGGGGACTGGCTGCACCTTGGTGACCATGCCCACCGACTGGCCGGCCATCAGGCTGCCGCCTTCGATATCGCCGTCCACCACGGCGCGGCGCAGGGCGCCGGCCCAATAATGTTCGATGGCCAATTGCCCGGCGGCCAGATCCATCTCGCCGCGATCAACCGCAGCAGCAACTTCGCGCTGGCGTTCGTTGAAGGCTTCGCTGCCGGCATTTTTCAGGGCGCGCACCGGGATCACCGGCAGGCGCGGATCGATCTGCACGCTGGACAGCGCATCGCGGGCCGAGGCACGCACAAAGGCGGCCTTGAACTTTTCATGCGCCACGCTTTCGGCGGCCGCGGCAAAGCGCGTGCCCAGCTGCACGCCCGACGCGCCCATTTCCAGATAAGCCGCGATGGCATTGCCGCGCCCGATGCCGCCGGCCACAAACACCGGCACATCGGTGATGACGGGAAGGATTTCCTGCGCCAGCACGGTGAGGCTGACCGGGCCAATGTGGCCGCCGGCTTCGGAACCTTCGATGATGATGGCATCAACGCCCGATCGCACCAGCTTCTTGGCCAGCGCGGCGGTGGGCGCAAAACACATGAGCTTGGCACCAAAACCCTTGATCTTGGCAATCGCCGCGCCCGATGGCAGGCCGCCGGCGAGCACGACGTGGCTCACACCTTGTCGGCCGCAGATATCGATTAGCTCATCCAGCTGCGGGTGCAGGGTGATCAGGTTCACGCCAAACGGCAGGTGAGTCAGCGCGCGGGTCGCGATGATCTCGGCTTCAAGGATGGCCGGCGGCATTGCCCCGCACGCCAGCACGCCAAAGCCGCCAGCGTTGGAGATGGCAGACACCAGGTGGCGTTCCGAAACCCACGTCATCGCGCCGGCCATGATGGCGTGGCGAGTGCCGAGGAATTCGCGGCCGCGGGCCGAAGCAGCGTCGAGATAGGGGGTGTGGCTCATGAGTCGCTATCCGCTCCAACCGGGCCATCAAGGCCATAGGCCGTGTGCAGCACGCGCACGGCAAGTTCGACATAATCCTGCGGGATCAGCACGCTCACCTTGATTTCAGACGTGGTGATGGCCTGGATGTTGATGCCGCGGCTGGCCAGCGCGCGGAACATGGTGGCAGCCACCCCGGCGTGGCTCTTCATGCCGACACCCACCACCGAAATCTTTGCCACATCATCATCGGCGATCAGGCTGGTGAAGCCGATGGCGCCCCTGGCCTTTTCCAGCACGTCCATCGACGCCGGCAGCTGCGCGCGCGGCACGGTGAAGGTGACATCGGTGGTGCCTTCGTCCTTGGCGATATTCTGCACGATCATGTCGACATTGATGTTGGCATCGGCCAGCGGGCCAAAGATGCCGGCCACCACGCCGGGTTTGTCGGGCACGCCCACCACGGTCACCTTGGCTTCGCCCTTGTCGGCCACGATGCCGGCGATCAGTTCCTGTTCCATCTCGTCATCCTCGTCCACCACCAGCGTGCCGGGCGCGTCGGAGAAGCTCGACAGCACCTGCACCACCACTTTTTCCTTCATGGCCAGTTCGACCGACCGTGTCTGCAACACCTTGGCCCCCACACTGGCCAGTTCCAGCATTTCTTCATAGGTGATGCGCAGCAATTTGCGCGCGCGCGGCACGATGCGCGGATCGGTGGTGTATACCCCGTCCACGTCGGTATAGATATCGCAGCGATCCGCCTTCAGCGCAGCGGCCAGCGCCACGGCCGACGTGTCGGAACCGCCGCGCCCCAGCGTCGTCACCCGATCTTCCGCCGTCAGCCCCTGAAACCCGGGCACCACCGCCACTTCGCCAGCCGCCATGCTGGCCAGGATGGCCGCTGTCTCGATATCTTCGATGCGCGCGACGCTGTGGGCGCTGCTCGTCTTGATCGGCAACTGCCAGCCCAGCCAGCTGCGCGCCTTCACGCCCAGCGATTGCAGCGTGATGGCCAGCAGGCCCGAAGTGATCTGCTCACCAGCGGCGACCACCACATCATATTCGGCCGGATCAGCCAGCGGCGAGGCTTCGCGGCAATAGCCGATCAACCGGTCCGTTTCGCCCGACATGGCCGAGACCACCACAGCCACTTCGTTGCCGGCATCCACTTCACGTTTCACCCGCGCGGCGACGTTGCGAATCCGCTCCGTCCCCGCCATCGAGGTGCCACCGAATTTCATCACGATCCGGGCCATTGCCGGCAGGTTCCTTTGCCATTGTCCCATTTTGGGGTGCTTCACTATTGCCCTTGCCTGATAGGAACGGGTGGGGGCAATGGCAAGCAAGCCATACACCGTAGACGGGAAAGAAAATGTCCGCTGCTGCCAGCATCAATCCCGATGAAGCCGCCTTCTTTGGCAAGCTGGCCGCCGATTGGTGGAACCCCAAGGGCACATCGGCGATGCTCCACCGCATCACGCCGGTGCGCGTCGCCCATATCCGTGGTCTGGCGCTGGCGCATTTCGGGCTGGATGCGAAAAGCCGGCGGCCGCTGAGCGGTCTGGCCGCATTGGATGTCGGCTGCGGTGCCGGGCTGATGGCCGAGCCACTGGCGCGCATGGGCGCTGCCACCAGCGCCATCGACGCCGCGCCAGAGAATATCGAAGCCGCAAAAGCGCACGCTGGGGCCGGCGGGCTGGCCATCGATTATCAGTGCATCGCGGTGGAAGATCTCGCTGCAACCGGCGCGCAGTTTGACCTCATCACCTGCCTCGAAGTGATCGAGCATGTCGCCGGGCGCGATGCCTTCTTCGCCGCGATTGCC
>NZ_JANPML010000269.1:0-1699 GCF_031422795.1 Sandarakinorhabdus sp. | reverse complement strand
CAAATGCCCGCTAGGAGGACATGATGACTGCTCGTCTTGCCATCGCTGCTACCTTGGCTGCCCTGCTGGTCGCCGGGCCGGCGGCGCTGGCCCAAACTGCAACGAAGCCATCGGAATCGATCTGGAAACCCGCCCCCACCCCGCCCGGCGGCGTCGCTTGGGCAGTGCTGGAAGCGGCCAAGGAAGATCCGGCTGCCGCCAAGGCTGGCGCAATGAAACCGCTCTATCCCGCCACCGTGAAATCGCTCGCCGGCAAGCGGGTGAAGATCAACGGCTATATGCTGCCATTGGGCAAGGGCGCCAACCAGAGCCATTTTGTGCTGCTGGCCTATCCGCCCGATTGCCCGTTCCACCTCAACCCCGGCCCGCAACAGTTCATCGAAGTGAAGGTGGCGAGCGCCATCCCGATGAATTACGACGTGCGTACCATCGAAGGCACGCTGCAATTGGCCGGCGGAGACGGGGCCGGCGTGTTCTACAAGATCAGCGACGGGAAGGAGATGTGAAGGCCCGGGGCTGGCTGTTTTTGGCAGCAGCGTTGCTTGCGGCGCCCGCCAGCGCCGCGCCCCTGCCGCCTGAACTCGCCGCCCGCATCGATGGCCGCATGCGCGAGTGGGCGCAGGCCAATCAGGTTCCCGGCCTGACCTGGGGCATCGTCAAGCGCGGCGAAGGCCTGGTGCATCAGGGCGTGGCCGGCCTTGCCGATGTCACCAGCGGCCGCCCGGTGGAGCCCGATACGCGTTTCCGCATCGCCAGCATGACCAAGGCGTTTACCGCGCTGACCCTCTATGATCTGGCCGCTGAAGGAAAATTGCGGCTGGACGACCGGCTGGTGACCCATGTGCCCGAAGTGGCCGGTTGGGGCGACAGCCTGACCGTTACCGATCTGGTGCATCACATGGCCGGCCTGGTGACCGACGATCCGTGGGGTGATCGCCAGACGCCGCTGCCGGAAGCGGACTTTTCGGCGCTGCTCAAGGCCGGGGTGCCGTTCACCCGCGCGCCCGGCCTCACCCACGAATACAGCAATCTGGGCTATGCCCTGATCGGCCGCACCATCCGCAACGTGAGCGGCCAACCCTTTGAAGCCGAAATCGCCCGCCGCCGGTTCCGGCCGCTGGGCATGGCCAACACCACATTCACTATCGCCGACGTGCCACGCGCCAAGCTGGCCACCGGCTGGCGCTGGGAAGACGGCATCTGGAAGGCCGAGCCGGAGATGGGCCCCGGCACCTTTGGCGCCATGGGCGGCGTGATCACCACCGCGCCCGATTATGCCCGCTGGATCGATCATCTGCTGTCTGCCTGGCCGGCGCAGATCGGCGAAACCGGCCCGCGCGTGACGGTGCGCGCGCTGCTGCGCGGCGAAGGTTCACCGCGCCGTATGATGCGGCCAACGGTTGCCGCCACGTCGCCCTGCAGCATTGCCGTGGTTTATGGCGGGGGCTTGCGCGTGGGGGATGATTGCACCATGGGCCGGGTAGCGTTCCACGGCGGCGGCTATCCCGGCTATGGCAGCCACATGATCATCGCGCCCGACAGCGGCTGGGGCGTGTTCGTGCTGACCAATCGCACCTATGCCGGCCCGTCTGCGCCGGCGTGGGATGCGCTGATCGCGATGAACGATGCCGGGCTGGTGCAAGCCGACGCGGTGCCATTGTCGCCGGCGTTGGCCCGGTTGGTAGAACCGGTCCACACG
>NZ_JANPML010000268.1:0-1693 GCF_031422795.1 Sandarakinorhabdus sp. | reverse complement strand
GGGGTAAGCCCGGCCAGCATTCGCCAGTATGGTCAGCGCCGCCTCATAGCGGTCGAACCGGTCAGACTGCTTGACCTCCATATCGGGCGTCAGGCCCAGCCAGGCGAGATCGTCCCGAATCGACTGGGCCGATTCCGCGGTGGAGCGCGCCAGATCAGTATCATCCAGCCGCAGCACAAAGCGGCCGCCGCCAGAATCCTTGGCCGAACGGGCGAGCAGCCAGTTGACCAGCGCAGTGCGGATATTGCCGGCGTGGAGCCGGCCAGTGGGCGAAGGAGCGAAGCGGGTGACGATCATGGCGCTGGCCATAGCCCGTCCGCTGTCGGAAATCACCGTCCGATTGCCGCGAGCGCGTGCGGCCGTCATCCCGCCGCAGGAGTTTTGAAAAAGAACGGGCCAAGAGTGCCTCCGGCGGCCAGGGCCTGAGGCCCTGGACCCACTTTCGTTGGCGTGCATCTGGCGAGGAAATTGGGCATAGAGGGCGGCCAAACAAATGGGTGCAGGCCTCAGGCCTGCCCGCCGGAGGCCCTCTGTTCCGGCTTTTCAAGCCGGCTTGGCGTCATTTGGTGCGGATATGCCGCGCGACCGTGCGTTCCTTGACCTGCGCGCCATAGATGACGCCGGCCTTGTCCACCCAGATGCCTTCGGCGCCGCTGGTGGCGCCGGCATCGGGGGCGGGCTCCGGATCGGGGATGAAGGCGGTGACCTTGCCGTCCTTCACGCTGCCGATGCGGATGCCGCGCTGCCAGCCGGGGTTGTAGCCATAGCCTACGGGTGAGCGGCTTTCGCTGTCGCCGCTGTAGAGGATGTCGTTCTGATCGATGAACAGGCCCGATGGCCGGCCGAACTGCGTCCAGCTTTTCAGCAATTTGCCCCTTTGCGTGTAGACCTGCACGCGGTTGTTCCAGCGATCGCCAACATAGAGCACGCCCTTGCTGTCCATCGCCAGCGTGTGCGGCACTTCCAGATCTTGCCTGCCCTTGCCGGGCTGGCCCCATTGCAACAGGAACTTGCCGGTCTTGTCGTATTTCAGGATGCGGGCGACGCCGCGATCAGCCTCATGGCCATCGGCGACGAAGATATCGCCGTTCTTTGCGACGATCACGGCGTTGGGTTCGGTGAACAGGTCGCTGCCCTGGCCCTGCACGCCGGGCTTGCCCAGCGTCAGCAGCACTTTGCCGTCGGGCGAGAATTTCAGCACCGTCGCGCCCTAGCCTGCAATCGCGCGGGCATCAGTGAGCCAGACATTGTCCTGTGCATCGATGAAGAAACCGTGCGGAAACACCGTCAGCCCGCCGCCGAACGCCTTGATGAAATTGCCGGCCGCATCGAATTCCATGATCGGATCGAGGGTGCTGCTGCCGCAATTGTTGGCGCCGCAGCGTTCCGCCACCCAGATATGGCCCTTGCTGTCGACTGCGACGGCACTGGTCGAGCCCATCACGCGGCCAGCCGGCAGTTTCAGGAAACCCAGTTCGCTGCGGTAGGGGTTGGGCTGCTGGTTGGTTTCGGCCGTCAACGGCGCGGGCTGGGGCAGCGTCTCCACCGTCCACACTGGGCGGGGTGGGGTGGTCGCAGTTTGCGCGTTCACCGCGCTGCCGACCAGCAGCAGCGCCAGCATCATCATCCGCTTCATGGCCCAATCCCCCAAAGTGATTCAGCCGCCGTTGCTGGCGGGCTTTTCTGCGGTGAT